>JAGQOY010000183.1 GCA_020427005.1 Planctomycetales bacterium | reverse complement strand
GTGTGCCGTCAATAAAATTATCATCCACGGCGGTCACCGAAAAATTCGCCGAAGCCTGACCGTTGAGAATGGTCACTGTAAACGGCACAACGGCTTCGCCAGTGTCATTGCTGCTAAGATTAACGACCAAATCTCCCACGGTGGGACCGCTGCGGGTCACGGTAGCACTGCTGCTGCCGCCGTTTTCGTTCATGGCCGCTAAATCAATCGTTACTGACAGGGTTGTGTTATCAACAAAACCAAAGTCCAGCGTGTTGTTGACATCGCCTCCAGGTTCGGTGCCGTAATCGAGGGTTAGGGCCGAAGAGGCCACGTCGAAGCCTGACACAAAACTTCCGTTGTTGTCATTGTCGACATTGTTATCAGGATCCACTGCGCCTGATATTGGATCTCGAGTCGCAATGGCGCCACTACGTAGGACTTCTACTATGTAATTCCCCGGAGCCAAGTTCGTGAACTCGTAGCGACCGTCTTGACCAGACATATTCGAGGTTGTCGTCGATGCCAGGAATGCTCCGTCAGCTAACGTCAGCACACCATCACCGTTGTCGTGATAGATGCGGACGGTAATACCATTTTCCGCGGTATCGGAGCCAAGGTCGTAGACTGAATTGCTACCAGTTTCGGACCACACGGTTCCACCCAGCGTCAGTGATTCGACGCTGGTTACCGTCGGATCAGAACTGCCGCCGACATTGGGATCATCCGTCAGGACAGCAGCTATAGAATCTGCTGTGACCGTACCCTGAGCTGAAAGACTGCTGGGGAGCCCAAAGCCAGTACCCACGGTAGCTTGAAATCGAACTTGAACCGTGGAAAATGCTGGCAGAGTGCCAAGGTTTATGCTGCCAGTTCCCGTCCCTCCACCAAGTGCCGGGACGGCTACACTCAAGGATTCAATATCGCTGCTGAAGTTGCCTGACGTGTTCACGAGATATTGTGTCGGGTTGTAACGCGTACCAAGAGCAAGTGCCTCGCCCATCAATCCAGTGGCCGTATGGCTGATTCCCAGAACGTGACCGAACTCGTGCATGACAACGGTCAATAAATCCACTTGATGGTTGGCCGGACCATCGATGAATTCGTTGTCATCGCCGAGTGTTGTATCAACATACCAACCGTACTCAGCTCCGTTGTCGTCAATGCGAACTTGGTTGCCGAGTGTGATTCCCAACAACCCACTGCCAAGGGCTCCGGTCTGGATATCAACTCCTTGCAGTGTGGCAATCTGATCAGCGGATAGGCCTACGGCCGTCCAGCGGGTAATGGCTTCCGTGACAGCAGCATCCAAATCAGACTGACTCAGCCCATCGCCGGCCGGGCCGACAAGGCCGATATCGCCAGGGTCCTGAATCGGTGGCGCGACCACCAGTGGGCTGGGCGCTGTGGTAGTTGCTGGCGGCACCGGGGCGCCTACACCAAAGATTCCAGTAATGAAATGCGGAGACTCCGAAGCCGGATTCTGGGCTGTAAGGAAAGTGTTTGTCGCGTTATTGTCGCCTCCAGCGAATGGCGAAGCCAAATTCACTATAGATGAGTCGAGCTGTTGAAGTTCAATCCCACTACCGCCTGAGCCGGTTGCATCGGACTCGAATGTATTGCCGGTGATTTGCGCATTCACGCGAGCATTGTTCGTCGCGTTAATTCGGAGTCCCGAGACGAAGAAGAAAACGTTGTCTGGGAGTGTGACCGTGTTATTCGTAATGGTCAGACTCAGATCGGGACTTGTCCCTGTTGGGCCAGTCTCCGAAGCAATCACATCGATACCAATCGACCCTTCAGATCGGACGTCGACGGTGTTGTTCGAGATGAGCGCCCGTGTCGTTCCATTCGCCGCGCCACCGCTGCCGAGGTCATCGTGGTTCAACAACAGCAGTTGAACACCATCGGCGTTGTTATTTGTAATGGTGGCATCTAGCAACCCGCTACTGTCGTTCTTGACGATGATGGCAGCCGGCGCAAACGGGAACACATTCGGCGTGTCGTCTGTGAAGTAAGTATTGTTAACCGTGATATTTCCCGAACCAGCATTGTCGGCGTTCATGATAATCATGGCGTCACCAGCACCAGTTTCTAGGATACGGGTGTTCTCCACGGTGAGCTGAATATCAGAAGTGGTTCCGTCAGAAATGGCGTGGATGGCGTTGAGCTTTATGTCATCAAAAACCGACTTGGTTCCCGCCCCGGCGGTTCCCGTGATTTTGGCCACAATACTGGCCGTACCATGTGCCTGTAGCAGAATAGCCTGTGCGCCAAAGGCGCTTCCCTTAGTGTCCTGAAAAGTCGTGTCGTCAATCGTCAGGTCAACGGTGCCTAAGGCGTTGACAACTTCGACACCAGACTCGTGGAAAGCGTCGAACACGCTGCGGCGAATAAAGTTATCGCCCCGAACTTCTGTGAAGAGAATGCCGTTTTCCTCGTTGTCGTTGCCTGGATTCAACATCAGGCTGTCGTCCATGACAAAGTTTGTCACGCTGGCTGCTCGAACCCCTTGGGTTCCCGTTTCCGCTATGGTGACGTTCTTCAACGTCAGATTCGTGACGGTATTGGCATCGATACCGTCGTCCGTGATACTGACGTTGCCATTCGGCGAATCAGCTACTGTCGTCGCAGGATTACCAATCGTCATGTTTTGCAGCGTGATATTGTTCGAATTGGTGATAACGACACCATCGCCGGTCATGTTTTGAATGACACCGCCGGTGTCGTTTCCTCCCTGAGTTGCCGTGGAGTTATTGCCCGTGATCGCGAAACTGGTTGCATTTACGTTATTCAGCACAATTCCATTCGTACCGCCGTTCGCATTGACCGAACTGAATGAAAAGGTTCCGGTACCGGTATTCAGGTTTATGGCTGTGGCGTTGGTAGCATTCACAAGCATATTCGTGATACTCGCGGAACCGAAGTTCGTGCCAGCCAGTGCCGTGCCGCCGGTGGAAGTCAGGTTCAGTCCACGCACGACATTATTGGAAGCCAGAGTGAGGTTGTTGCCACTGGAACTGGTTAAGATCGGAGCGACATTGCTGTTTCCGACGACGAGGTCGAAGTACTGGACCGCATACCCATCACCGAACAGAATTTGATTGTTCTCCAACTGGAACCCACCCGTATAGTTGACGCCGGTTTCGTAAATGAAAATGGAGTCTCCTGGGGCATCAACGTCACCAACGCCGCCTGCACCGTTGAGCGGAGCCAGGCTGTTGAACGGACTGTTGAACGAACCATCACCGCCACCAGGCGCCGAGTTATCCACAAACCAGACCATGCTGCTGATGGCGAACGTGACTTGCCCAGTGCTGACCAGACCGTCAGAGTCCATTACGGTGTACCGGAAGATGTCGGTTCCGGTAGTCGCCGCGGCTGGTGTGTAAACGAAACTGCCGTCAGCGTTCACGACGAGCGAACCGCTGGTGGCAGCAGTTCCGCCGATATCAATCGCACCCGTGACAGTGAATGCTCCCCCGGCATCGATGTCCACATCGTTCGCCAACAGTCCCCCAGCCGAGTTCAGTGTCCGTGGTATGTTCCCGATGACGTTGTAGAAATCTGAAAATGCGGCCACACCAATTTTGGTTGACCCCGGTACGAAACTCGAATTGGGATCAAGCGGATTCGACAGCGACACGGTCGTAGCGTTGGTGTTACCGCTGTTGCTGATCGTCGCCAGATAGGTAATTCCGTCTCCGGCCTGCAACGTACCGCCGACCTGATCATCTAAAGTCGCTCCAACTACCGCAGTCAAAAGTGCACGCTCTTCCAATCGCTCAGTGAAACCGAGCTTGCGAACAAGACTTGGCGAACGCATTCCTTTCAACCCCAAGCATTCTCGGAGGAGGCTACGCAGATATTCTCGGCGGCGATTGCGGTTCTTATTCATACTCCGTAGGCGGCAATTACAGATGTTGAGCCAATTCAACCACTTGCGATACATTTTTGAATCTCTTGAGGTGGTGGGGTAATTCAGATCGCTATGCACAGACTAATGTTTGACGTAACCCGCTTGGGCCGTAGGCGCAATGGACGCTGCGCGATTCCCCAGAAATGTATTCGACAGAATCATTAACGCATGCAAATCGCCGTTTCAAGAACCTGCCGAATCTCCAATATGGTAGGAATAAGGAAAGTCGTATCTGAGAGCCTTGACGGGACTTCAAAACTACGTGCACCAGTCACAGAAGTTGTTTTGTCCGTAAGCCGTTCGGATAGTAGAAACCGAAGTATGCTTCCCGCTTTTATCAATGTCAATCAACCGAAGGGGCATTCACCCCTCTTTTTGGGCGATATTATTCTTCACCCTATCAGTACTCGGATCGACGAGGCATTGACTGATTACCGCGATCCGCAACAGACCGGCCGCGAGAGAAGCGGTGAGTTCGTCTGTTTCTGCGGTGGCTTGTTTATGATGCGCCGTAACGTTTACGCGGATTTGGGAGGTTCCGATGAACGCTTTATCGGCTGGGGTGGCGAAGACGACGCCATGACAATCAAACTTCGTAGGCTGGTCGCTTCCCCACGTACACTCACGCAGTCGTCAGCGTTCCATCTCTGGCACGAGCGCAGTCATGAGTCGCGATATCAACATCGGCACGATCAACAATACGTCGCCCTGTTGCAGAAAAATGCCGCTGGGAACGTCGGTGCATTACAAGCCCACTGCACGACGGATCGCGTCACCATAGGATACTAGCCGCGGGTGTTTGCCGAAGTCGACGGTAGGTACCCGCGGCTACTACCGCCGTCGGCTAAGGCTTGCCATGCTTTAAGACGGAGAACGAAACATAAAGTAGATTGCACCACACATGCAGGCAGCAGCCCAAACATAATTCCAACCTACCGACTGCCTCATATAGAATATCGCAAAAGGGATGAAGACCGACAACGCGATCACTTCCTGAAGAATTTTCAGTTGAGCCAGGGAAAGTACTTGATAACCCGTTCGATTGGCAGGCACCTGAATTAGATATTCAAAAAATGCAATTCCCCAGCTGAAGAGTATGGCCCAGATAAGGGGCTTGGACTTTAGATCTTTGAGGTGTGCATACCAGGCAAACGTCATGAACACGTTGGACAGCGTAAGCATCATGACAGTTCGGAGAATTGGAGACATCTTGTTTTCCATGCCTTGCCGACCGACCAGATGAATCATCGACCTCGCAGTCTTAACAACGATGAAACCGCGATAGATGAAATCCTAGATTCTCAAATCTATAACGAGTGGTCCTAATATCCGGAATTGACGGCGACATATCAATGGAGCCGCCTTGCACTGGACATTAGAATCTGCACATTTCTCAGTCGCTGTTACTGACCATGCGTCCCCAAAACTTCGTACCTCAACTTCGACTCTCCCCAGGAGGTGGTTAGGGATTTGTCTAGATACAATGGTTCTGCCTGGTGCAGGTCGCGCAGAAGTGCAGCGTCAATTCTCAAGAAATCATTAATCAACCGCGCGAGTTTCTCTTAGGAATAAAAATTGGTCTAGTCGTCGATATAGGTTTCAATAAACCTAGCTAAGCGGTGGAAGTCGCTCCCTGGTTGGATATAACGAACTTTGGTGACCAGCGTCTGCGGGTCAACTAGATCTTCAAATGGTACGAAGCTCAAGTCCAGCTGCCCACTAACCGAGATCATGACGCCGTTAAGTTTGTTTTCAACGAGCGCGCGGTAGGCTCCGACTCCTATTTGAGAACCCAACATGACATCAAAGGCGTGCGGTTGAGCGCAGCGACTTTCGTATCCTAACTGCAAGCCGTTGACTTTACGGGAGCGGCCCGTACGTTGCTTATATTCCTTGGAAATCAGATCGGCCAGCATCTTGCTCAAATTAATCGAAGCGATCGCAATATGGCCATGTTCATCGCGTGGAATTCCAGCCAGGTATTTCTGTGGAAGATATTCAGCCAAACCTTCGGCAACCACGATAACTCCATACGGCCGCCCTTGTTCTTCACGTCGCAGCATGACGCGAACTATTCGGTCAACGATTCTGTCGACTTGCATAATCGTCCGAACGCGTTCTTGCCCGGCTGCATCCGTGACGGTCTCTTCGCCACGAAGTGGGCCAAGAATATCTTCAACGCTTAGCACCATGCAGGCTTCGCCTGCGATAGCAGCGCCATAGGCGAGCCAACCAGCGCTCCGTCCCATGGCTTCGCACAGAAAGTAGGCTTGTCCAGCCGCAGCGTCGTAGTTGAGGTTCCTCATCTCGGTGGCCAAAAATTCGGCCGCAGTAAAATATCCAAAAGTAAAATCAATTCCCATGTAATCGTTGTCAATAGTTTTGGGCAGATGCACGACCGGCATCCGTTTGGCACCAGCTGGGAGATTGTCTTGATAAAGTTTCATTTTATTGGCAGTTTTGAGCGTATCATCACCACCTATAGAAATGAGGGCGTCGACATCCAGAGATCGAAGAGCGTTGTAAACATTCCTCAGCGGTGCGATTCGCTCTGCGTCTTGTAGATGCTCCAACGCAGAAACGCTTTTTCCGGGATTTGTACGCGCTGTGCCTATCATGATGCCTTGGGAAGTACGACGATGTGAGAGCTCGTCGTGCGTAATCTGAATGTAGGCCTTGCCCGCCTCAAGCGGTTTGGTTCCGTCGTAATCAATCAAGTGCGAGTAGCCATGCTTGATACCCAACACTTCGATGCCTGCATTTAGAAAGGCAAATGCCGCCGTACCTATTACAGCATTTGCACCTGGGGCTGGACCACCAGCAAACAACATGGCAACACGTTTGATCTCTGACATTGAATTAATCCTTGAAAGATTGACTTAGCCGTTTGAATGTTTTAACTCAGCGTCGAAATCCACCGGCTATTATTTTGCGGGAATCCCAACCCAGAGGGGATGATCGCAACTCAGCTCCCCCCTGAACCCCACGACGAATTCAGAACTCTACCACCGGTTTAGAACTCTCCTTGGGACGGCAAATTGTTGTACATGTTTGGCGGCTTCCACTAAGAGAATTCGAAATAGCGCTGGGGCTCTAACTCGCCAACAGATCACGTTCCACCCACTTCGTATCTACATTTCCACTGAGGAAATCTGGGTGACGCAAGATATCGATCTGGAAGCTGGCCGTTGTTGCAATTCCAGTAATATCGATTTCGCTCAACGCACGTATCATGCAGGCAATTGCTTCCTGTCGCGTAGGTTTGTAAACGATCAATTTACCGATCATAGAATCGTAATAGGGTGGAACCGAATAGCCGGCCTGAACATGCGAGTCAAATCGAACCCCGAGTCCGCCTGGCACAAACAGACTTTGGATCAATCCGGGACAAGGCTGAAAGTTTTTCTGTGGATTTTCTGCATTGATTCGGCATTCGATGGCCGCGCCCTGCAATTGAATATCCTCTTGCCGAAAAGGTAGAGGCTGGCCGTTGGCTACGCGAATTTGCGATTGAATCAAATCGATTCCAGTGACCATTTCGGTTACTGGGTGTTCAACCTGGATCCGCGCATTGACTTCAATGAAGTAGAAATTGTCATGTTGATCAACAATAAATTCCACAGTCCCCGCATTCTGATACTTGGCGGCCGCCACCAATCGAGCTGCTGCCTCGCAAATTGCTGTCCGTGTACGCTCGGAAAGCAATGGGGAAGGGCTCTCCTCAATCAGTTTTTGATGTCGCCGTTGCACCGAGCAATCTCGCTCATACAGATGGCACACGTTGCCATGATGATCTGCGATAATTTGAACTTCCACGTGCCGGGGGCGGTCCACAAACTTCTCAAGATACACGCCAGCATTGCCAAAGGCTGCCTTAGCCTCTGCCTGTGCCTGCTGCAAGGCCGTGCGCAGGTTTTGTTCATTGAGTGCGACACGCATTCCTTTGCCACCACCACCCGCCGTGGCCTTGATTAAAACGGGATAGCCAATCTCCCTGGCGGTGTGTACCGCGTGGTCTTCGTCGACCAGTAATCCGTCACTACCTGGAACTACCGGAACATTAGCCGCTAAGGCAACTGCGCGTGCGGAGTTTTTATCTCCAAGTTGCTCCATGGCCTCAGGAGTAGGGCCAATGAAATCGAACTGACTATTGCGAACTACCTCATTGAAATGAGCGTTCTCTGCTAGGAATCCGTAGCCGGGGTGAATAGCTTCGGCGCCACTGATTTCAGCGGCGCTGATAATTTGATCGATGCGCAGGTAGCTATCGACAGACTTGGCAGGGCCGATGCAAATAGCCTGATCGGCCAAACGCACGTGTGCGGATTCTCGATCGGCCTCGCTAAAGACCGCCACGGATTCGATGCCCATTTCCTTACAAGCGCGGATAATGCGCAATGCAATTTCGCCTCGATTGGCGATTAGAATTCGATTATACATAGCGCGAATGATTAACCGCGAGTGTTGATCTTGAACAACGGACGCCCAAAGTCGACCGATTCTTCGTTACTTACAAGTACTTCAACTACTTTACCGCTAATTTCAGCCGGAATCTCATTGAATACTTTCATGGCTTCGATGATACACACCACAGTATCGGATGTGACAACTGAGCCCACCTTGATGAAATCCTCAGCCTTCGGATTGGGTTTGCTGTAATAGGTACCCACCATCGGTGCTTTGATGATCTTAATATGTGGTCCGTCCAAATCGGCTCCGGCTGGAGGTGAGGCCGGAACGGGACTCGAAACTGGGACTGCAGCCGGGGCTGCCGCCACTGGAGCCGGCATCGCAACAGTCACCGGGACACCACCGCGAACCAAGCGGATTTGTTGATCCTCTTGCCGCAAATCAACTTCACTCAGTTCATACTCTTTCATGAGGTCAATTAACCGACGAATCCGGTCAACGTTGAACACGTCTTGTTTTGAGGATGACGAACTGCCTGCCGCTTTTGCCATGGTTAATTCCTAATGCAGCTCCTGAGCCTACAATCCTAAAATCATGCCGCTCGGGATAGATTTATCACGTTGTCGTGTTAATTCCTAGCGAGCTAATCCTGCCAATCAGGTCTTGCGAAGTATTCCCAAATCATGCGAAACCGGCGAACATTTGATTCCCACTCGAGGGAGAATAGGGATTTCAGCCCAGTTGCAAACCGAAAGTTTAGCTTGAGGCAAGAAAATCGAAAAGTACGCACGTTTGTCCCAAAAACTGACCACACACTCCACCCACACTCGCCGGTTAACTGCGAGGTCTGTTGTTTTTTGCAATAATCAATGTCAAAGAAATGCCCGCTACTGCAAAAACGTCGGGTCAAGGGCGAATTAGTTTCGGAGGAAAGGCTAGATGGTAAAACCCAAATTGGTATTACTGCTCCTGTTGTGCAATTGGCTCGGAATCTTAGCTAAATCTGCTACTGCTGAAGAACCGTTAGTCCGGATAACTAACATACGGCGTGTTTTTCACAACGGCCAGCACAACGCATTTACCGATTTGATTCAGTACCAGGGGCGATTCTACTTGGCGTTTCGCAGCTGTCCGGACGGTCACATGGTCCATCCGACATCTTCCATCATTGTGCTGGCCAGTAACGACCTTCGAGCATGGGAGAAAATACATCAGTTCTCCGTTCCCCTTCGCGATGTCCGAGATCCACATTTCCTTGAGTTTCAGGGGCGATTGTTTGTTTACACAGGGACATGGTATTGCGGTGAAACTTCTCCTACAACCCGCGATTTGAATCAGCACTTGGGTTACTGCACTTACACAACCGATGGCGTGCACTGGTCGAATCCGCAAATGTTAGAAGGCACGTTCGGCCACTATGTTTGGCGAGCCAGCAAGTGGGGTGACCAAGCCTATTTGTGTGGACGTCGAAAAATAGAGTTTGACATTCGCCCTAAAGGTGAAGGACCGGATGTCGAGTCGGTCATGTTGGCTAGCAACGATGGCTTGATTTGGCGAAAACACAGTTTATTCCAAGAATCCCAAGGAGACGAAACCGCCTTTCAATTTGATGAATTGGGAAACCTTTTGGCCGTGGCTCGGCGAGGACGTGATTCCGCTGAATTGCTTCGTAGCCAAGCACCCTATACTGAGTGGCAACGCACCGACTTGGGACAATACATTGGAGGCCCTCTGCTGACTCGCTGGGGACAGAACTGGTTTGTGGGTGGTCGCATGAACACTCCCACCGGACCGCGCACCAGTCTTTCTTGGTTAATTGATGATCAGCTTTTTACTTTCGCACAATTGCCTAGTGATGGTGATAACTCCTACCCAGGCTTTGTGGCTCGCGATGATCACCACGCCACGATTAGTTGGTATTCAAGTCATGAACGAGATTCGAATGGACACCCAATCACCGCCATCTATATGGCGGACTTGCAAAAGAGTTCCAGGGCCAAGATTACCGTCCCCAGCAGTATGGATAGCAGCCTTCAGGCATCATACTTGACAGTGCCGGCAGATATCGAACATAACGCGAACGGTCACGAAGCGAGACCATTGGTGGTCAGCTTGCACAGTTGGAGTGCGAACTTAGAACAAAGGCAAATCGAGCTCGAACGGCTGATTGCCCAGCGCGGGTGGTTTTGCTTGCAACCCGATTTTCGGGGTATCAATCAGACGCCCGAGGCCTGCGGTTCCCAACTGGCCCAGCAGGACATACTCGATGCCGTTGATTGGGTCGTGAAACACTACCCAATTGATTCCGATAGGATTTACCTGACCGGCGTGTCCGGAGGCGGACACATGACATTGCTGATGAATGCTCGATTCCCAGAGCGATGGACAGCCAGTAGCGCTTGGGTCGGTATCAGCGACTTGGCCGCATGGTATGAACGGCATCATGCGGATAAGTATGGTGAAATGATGAAATTGGTTTGTGGCGGACAACCCAATGACTCACCCAAAGTTCGCGAAGATTACTCTGCCAGATCTCCGTTGAGCTATTTGTCCCAAGCCAAAAAAGTTGCTCTGGACATTGCAGCTGGAATCCATGATGGCCACTCTGGCTCGGTTCCCATTAGGCACTCAATCGATGCATTCAATAGCATTGCAGCAAGCCTTGGGGCACCGCAGGTTTCTGAGAGCGAAATTACTCAACTTTCGACCGATGATGGCAGGCTAGTGAATCCTAATGACGGCGACCAAGGATTCGACCCAAGGTTCGAACGAGAATTCTACCTTCGGCGAACGGCTGGGCGTTCAAGGTTAACAATATTCGAGGGTGGTCACGAAGGGATCGCGTCAGCGGCTATGGCTTGGTTCGATGCACATCCAACGCGTGCGACTGAAAAGGAATAGAACGTCGCCATGGGGCCGCAGCCCATGTATGGCTCCCCCTACTTCCGCGGAAAGGCCGAGCGCAGCAACTCCAGGCTTTTTGGAACTGCTGTTCTGCAGTCCTCTCGCCCCTCAAATTCCAGTGAAATGAATCCTCGATAGTTGTGCTTAGCTAGGATGGCACCGATGCGCGCATAGTCCAGATCTAGCGTATACCACTGACCGCCACCGAAGTATGTTTTCGCCTGCACGAAAACAGTCTGAGGAGCAATTTTTTCAAGCCTTTGATAGGGATCCTCTAGGAAGTTACCTGTATCGGTTGTGATCTGCAGCCAAGGTGAATTCACCGCGTTGACGATCCTTAAAATACCCTCGGGCGTTAAGCCCAACCCCCAGTGGTTTTCCAAGGCCAGGACGACTCCACATTTTTCAGCGGTCGGAATGCACTTCTCAAGGGCTTCAATTACCCATGGAAAGCCATCCTCATCGGTAAAGCCAGGCAAGGGGGATTCAATTCCCCGCTTGGCCATCAATTCATCGAAGCTACCCGACGTACCCCAGCGTCCTGTATTGACTCGCATTACCGGAATCCCCAACTTGTAGGCGATTTCAATTTGTCCAATCGTGCGATCAATATTTTGCTGGCGAAGGTCCGCATCGGGGGTTACAAATCCCTGGTGCGTTGAAAGTCCAACGAGCGGTAAGCCAAGTCGCAAGGCATGCCGTTTGTAGGACATCATCTTTGAATGGCTCAAAAGTTCGTTTTGCTCCAATTGATACAGGAGTAATTCGACACCATCAAACCCCCACTCATCTGCGAGGTCGATGCATTTGTCAAAATCCCGATACTCTTCGTTTTCAAATCGCCATAACGAATACGTTGACAGCACAATCGGGTAAGACCGGCGCGGCCCGAGCATATCCGAGCTGACAGGCTCAATCTCCTGAGCGCGTACGGCTTGCGACAAAGGGATAAGACTTGCTGCGGCTCCGCCCCCAAGCAACCATTTGCGGCGATCAATTGAATTAATATTTTGCATGGGAAGATCTTTTCTAAACTTTGAGATTAGACGGTCGCAGGCTTGGGTTTGGCGTGCGGTCGAGGGGCCGTAATAAGCACTGTAGCTGCACCAGCAATAACCACCGCCAAACTGGCCCAGAATCTCATATCCACCAAACTCCAGGTTCCAGCTTCGGTTAGCGAAATGAAGGTATTGATCACGGGTGCAAAGCCGAAAACCAGTGGCATCACATAGTAGGGTTTACCGCCCGCATTGAAGGCTAAGACGACCCCCAATGCGCCTAACGCACCCACAATACCAGCTGCTACCGACCACACCATTCCCAAAGTATCCCAGCTACCCACAGGCTGCTGCATCGTATTGAGGATTAAAAGAGGAGCGGCAACAGCGATTAGAAAATAGGCCAAGCCCACACAAATAAATGGCCGCATTCGGCTTCCGCCCATTTTTGATTGGCCGATATGCAACATGGGTCCATAGGATCCCCAGCACAAGGCTGCCATGATGATCGAAAGCACAATGCCTGGGACGCTCTGTTGTTCGGCTTCGAGCTGGGACTCTTCTGATGCATCTGCTTGTTCGTCCTGACGATCGCCATTGTTTTCGCCCACCTCGCTATGGTCGCTCACTGGATTCTCAGATGAGAGGATATTGGACGCCGATGCAGGCTCACTTTGGCCATCAGGCACAGCGTTCTCAGACCCAGCAACACCATCCTGGGTCGACTCCGTTTCTTGGCCGCTACCACCACTGTCTGCGGACGACTGAAACTGAGACATAGTCGGCGGAAACAAGTGGTTGATTGGTACGATTGCGGCGAAGGCATGATCAGGAGCCGGTTTGGAGGGTTTGAAGAATAGCACACCGCCGGCACCCAAAGCTGCAGCCACAATTCCACAAATGAAGATCGGCCTGATTTGGTGAAAAGTCCCTGTAATGCCGGCTGTGACAAGCGTGTTGACGACCGGCGCGAATCCAAACACAAGCGGCATAACGTAAACGGGTTTCCCTCCGTTTACTAAGGCCAGGATGACTCCAAGTGCCCCGAGCGCACCAACACTTCCGGCAATCGTAGAGTAAATACTACCATTGACAGTCCATTGACCAGCTTCGGGTTTGCGTTTGAGAAGTAGAACAGGAATGATGACCGCTATCAGGAAGTATGCCAATCCGACACCTACGAATGATCGTAGACCGTTGCCGGTTGCCAGAGTGCCATGGTGAAGGGCTGGGCCGTAAGCACCCCAGGAAACAAACGTCATTGCCGTGAACAATAATACAAATGGTAAACCACGCATATGAAGCTAATCCTTGGGGAGTATTTGGGGCACAACCGCAACGCCGAGCGCCGACAGTATGGTCGAACCGCTGCGGCATTTGGATCTCATTATGATGCACGAAGTACTACAGCCATAGGGATGATCGCAAGGAAGGGGGATACACGGTGCATTTTGCGAATTGTAGAAGTCGTGGCTGCCAATTCGTTCCGTTGTATTGTTTTTCGCCGTGGGAAAATCTGCCGTCGGAATACCTTGCGGTGAACAACCAAACAAAAAAGGGTCTGTGGAAACCACAAACCCTTTCGCTGAATAGCAATTCAATCGGTTGGCTGGTTGTTAGTTATTGGCTTCTGTATTGCCAGTCGACTCGTCGTAGCCAGGGGAAGTCGCGTCCGAGTTCTCGGTTGAGGAAGCGATTAGGGTACTTAATCGAAATGCATTTTGCAGTTCGACACCGTTAAAGAAACGTACGTTCCCGGTGTAACGGGATTCGATGCGATTCTTAACTGATAGTTCATCCCAACTGAGACCATTGGCCATGTGCCAGGCAGCGGCTTGCGCCGTGTTCTGAGGCACTTGGCCCTTTCCAAGCAACTCGCATAGCCTAGCGACTTTGGGATCCGCATTCACTTCTTCGATGCGAACTATCTTGTATTTCATGCGAGGATTGGGATCAGTCTTGCCATGTTCTAGGCAAACGCAGGGGACCTTGAGCTTGGCAGCTTTGTCGGGTTCAACGCGGAACATGCCTCCGCCCATTCCCATACCACCCATACCCATACCTCCG
>JAGQOY010000182.1 GCA_020427005.1 Planctomycetales bacterium | reverse complement strand
GGGTTGGGACGTTAATTCCTGCCGCTCGCCTAATAGGAATCCTAGCCTACTGAAATCCTGTCAAAAATTGTGGAGCGATTCCTACGTTGGATCGGAAGCAATCCATTGTTCGTACATGAATGGTGATCGAGTTTCAAATTTCAAATCTAGTTGGTGCCAAAAAAGAACAACTAGCCAAATAGTTGTCGAAGCAGCGGGAGAGGCAGCGCTGATGAGGCCATCTACCACACCCCCAACCAACAAGCATATTACCCAACCATCGATTTCGGGACTGGGTTGCGTGACGATTTTTGCCACCAGATAAACACACATCAAAACGACCAGCAGCCCGCTTGGTAGGCCACCATACAGTGCGGCGTTAAGGACGATATTGTGAGCATGATAACTGTAGTCTTCCATCACGAACCTGGCGGTTGCATAGCCGTGACCGAACAGCGGCTTTTCCGCAATCAACTGCAAAGCATAATCCCAAATCTCGGTGCGGCCACTGGCCGTCGACAGCTCGCGCGAAGAACCGCTTTTGGTGAGACGAAGCAAGATGTCTTCAATCATCCAATCCAGATTGCCAATTCCGATTAATATGAAGCTCACAACCAATACAATGCCCACAAGTCCCAGCAGTGAGAAAAAATTACCTCGAGAGCGTAATTGAGGTTGTACGGCAAATGGTAATCCCGCGGCACACACCAGCATGGCCGTGCGGCTATAACAAGTGAGCAGGGTTAGGCCTCCGAGCACTAGGATTGGCCATACAATTAACCAGCTCAGTCGTCGACGGACTCCTAGCACCACAAACACGATGATGGTGTACGCAGAATAAAACCCCAGTTCATTAGGGTGACCAAGTCCACCCATGCGCGAGAAACTCTCCGTCTGCGTAACCTGTTCGTTGAATACACCAATTTCCGGGAACACTAAATAGGCTATCCAGGAACCCACTAAGAAAATCGTCAGACCGAATCCGATGCTTTTTAGGGTTCCCGAGCCGCCGAGGATTCGCATGGCGCTGGGTACGAAAAGCACGACGCAAAGTAACGAGACCCAAGCTGCGGTACTGTAAGAGGTATGGATGCTCAGTGGCAAAGTGCATCCATACCAAGTAATCCAACCCGTCAGCAGCAGTCCTGGCAATGTGAAAAAGATGTTCAAGGTGCGAGGGAAAATGTTTAGAAAGCCGAATAGTCCTGCTAGTCCGGTTAACACTAAGCGTAGGTAAATTTGCCAGTGCACTTGAAAGTCGTCGCCGAGATTGCCGCGAAAGTCGGCCCCGTTGATAAAGACGATTGCGGCTAACATTGAGCCAGCTACTGCCCGCTCAAATAGTGACGATGTGACCTCATGTCCTGCGTCTTCCATGTCGCTGTCTGGCATATAGCTGTCTGGCATCACAACGGCAGCTGCCATTGGCGTCGACCTCTTGGGAATAACAGGCTGGGATTTTTTTCAAACGGCAGACGCGCTCTGCGCATGGACCTGCAAGACAATTCACAACCAAGAGCTTGCCTGTGTTACAGGCTGAAGCTGGCTTTACGTCGAAGCCTAAGCATGGCAAGGATTACTTGGCATGTTTGGCAATAGTGCCACCATCGACTCCTTGGTTGTCGTTCTGATCATCAATTTCTATTCCGCCCACATCCGAAGATGCCCTAATGCCGTCCGCTTCCTCATCGGGGGAGGATTCTTGGGTTTTTTCTGAGGCATTAGAAAACCGTTTTTCGATGATCGCAATTGGTCGAGCATCTTTCTCCGCCATGGTCAGTCTCCGCAAATAGGCTTTGCGTTCAGCTTCGCGGATTTTGGCTAATTCACGCGAGTTTTCCGTATAATCACTGACCAGTGCGACCATTATCCCCGCCAAGGCGCTAAACAACAGGCTCAAAGCACCGAGCAACCCCTGTTTAGGGCTTACGTGTTTAAGCTGTAGGGTTGGGCTCCCAACTACCGAGACGTTGGAAAGAGCTTGCTGATCGAGAGCCGTATTGATTCTGGATTCCTCCAGCTTCCTCGCGTAGCTGCGATGGTTTTCGCGGGCAATTTCAATTCGTCGTTTTAGTTCGTCGGACTGGATTTCAAGATCGTTCGCTTTAGCCAGCCTTTGAAGCAATCCACTTTCAAGTTCATCCAAGGCGCTAATCTTGGCTTCCAATGCGGCTACACCGGCCTTCGCAATTAGTAGTTCGTTCTGGATTTGTTGCCAAACTGGATTAACAGCGACAACATTTTGCTCGCGGTCTTTGGGCTGTTGATTCATGATAGAACGAGCGCTTTCCAGCTGAGTACGCACTCGGACCAAACGAGGGTCGGAGGGTAAAAACTTCGCCGCCAAGTCCTTCTCTTCAATTTCCAATGCGTACAATCGATCTCGCATCGCATCTGTCGCATTTTCCGCGATGCCCATCGTTCGACTGGAAACGAGATCGCGTGGCAGGATGTCCAAATTGTTCTCCAACTCGTTCAATCGCGCTAAGGCGGCGTGCAATTCCGCTTTAGTTTGGAGTTGCAACTTCTTGACGTCCGTTATTTCGCTTTGGAGCTGTTGTTGTTGGCCCTCCATGGTCACAATTTCATTCAGGTTTTTGGTTTCGCGCATCGCGTTTTCCGATTCGCTTACCAACCGCTCTTGTTCCGCAAATTGTTCGTCAAAAAAATTCAGAGAGTCCTGAGATTGGTAGGCCGCGATGTGCATATGTTGATAGTTTTTGATGGCCGATGTAACCACGTCTTGGGCTAAGTCTGGAGTGCGACCGCGGAAAGCAAGGCTGATAGTCGTGGATTTTTTCGGGGAGTCGATCTTGAGGTTGCCTTGTACTTCCTTGACGGCTTTTTCGAATTCCTTGAGTTCGTCAATTTCCTCAGAGGTCAATTGCGGCTTCTCGTCTTGATCTGAATCCACTTCCTTGACAGGAATCCATTCCGCTACTTTGTCTAGGGTCGCTTCAAGCTGCAATTCGGCCCATGCATACTTCTTAAGAATGCGTGCTTGGCCTATCTCATTCACAATACACTCTGCCAATGCGCGGCTTTCCAGCATATCAATGATGGAGTTCATCTCAGTTTCACGAGATTCCTGGATAGAGATCGTTTGGCCAATGGTGGCGGTGTCCAAACTTGCACTGCTACGCCCTAGCCGCACGAACATCTTGGCTTCGGATTCGTATTTTTTGGGGAACAGCAGAATTGCAGCGACCGAGACAGCTAAGACTAATGCAGCGGTGAACATAGCACGCCATCTATATTTAAAGATGGCGGATACGATGTCAAAAAAAGTAACCGGACGTTCGTAGGCGTTCGATCGCATGCTTGTCAGGCTCCCACCATTTGCAGGCTACACGATAATCATCGTAGCCATTTGGTGCTGGAAAAGTTGAGATTCGCGGAATTAGAGCTGGTACCATCTGTAGCCCAACACGAGCGGAGCTCAGAAGTATCGCAAGAAGGAAAGTTGGAAATAAGTGAATGGGATTTTCTCAAAATGGGTTTTGCCCCTCTTGAGGTCAATGGGACTGCAATCCTGTCCGGAGGAGTCGAATCCTACTTTGAGAAACTACGCCCTGGACCTTTAGGTTAGTCAGAACTTGCTAGTGAAACAAAGTTCCCCAACGCTGTTTTGTGAGTGGGAGCCTAACCTTCATCCGAAAAACCAAGATTCTCAACGCAATACGGATAATCGTCAAATCCGTTATTCTGGTAAATCCTTGAAAACCAGAAAAATCCGTACTTAAGGTCGTCGGAATTCCACATGTCGCCAGCTGGCAGCGAGTGTCTGGTCCCCAATTCACTGGTATTTTCAAAAGTGAGCCAGGGCTTCAAAACAAGATGCTCGCCAACCACAGCCATAGGAAGCCATGTCAGGCATTTGGAGGGCCGGCTGATGATGGAGTCGTGAACGACCTAGAACTAGCTGGCCTATTGAGTGATTGCATCAACCTGGATGATGTAGCGTGTCAGTCCAGGTTGACCAATTTCTGTTTGGCAGTCGATCGCCGGGTAAATAAGGCGAGTGGTCGTCGTGGCACACTCAAGCTGAGAAACGAAAGTTTCCATTGTTGGTTCTCCTGGCTTCGCAAGAAACTTTCGTCGAATAGATTGGAACAAATCCAAATGCGATCTACGGAACTATCGATAGATGTGAGGTCGATGCCTTGTTCGCCAATTTCAAATCTTCCTTTCTGTTCACCTTCGATCACCTTCATTTTGACCGGACTGTAGCGATCGAACCAAAGTCGGTCGAAATTTGCATCTCCTTCCCATATATCCATCGCTTGCACAAAGAATGCATCGTTGGATTTGACATGACTATTAAGCGTCAACTGGATAGGCTCGTTCTCAAAGGTCCAGTCCGGCCTTAAGTGCCGCACAGACCAAAGCGTGAAAAGAATCAACCCAATTACGGTCAGCATTACAAAACGCAATGTCAGGCGGTTCCATCTGTGCGATACCCAAGCAACAAACAGCGGCCAATGGCTCCAGCTTGCAGGCACAATATATCGGCTCCACATGGCCTTTTGTCCCAACCAAGAATGGGCTTGAGCGGCAGGTATTCCAGCTAGGAAAATGCACGCCAATACGACGGCGCTCCATTCGCGGACTAGGTTGGGCAGCGTTTCTGCTGCCACTGTCGAGCTGTAGATTTCTTTGGGGCCGGGAAGTTTTAGCCAGGCCTTAAGCAATGTACTTGCTATCAGTGCATACCAGACGAACAGTAAGATTCCCAAAGATGGAATGGAAAAGGTAAGGTCTGAGAAAAGAACACACGATTGCTGGATAAAGAAGGTCGAGAATTCTTCGATTCGTATGATGGCATGAGCCTTTTCCAATCCAGCATAGTATGCCACGATTGGAATTAGCGGCAGGAAGGCTAGTCCCGAGAGGAAACCACTTGCCATCCAACGTTTAACGATGGAGCGATCCCGTTTCCAAATGATTAACCACAAGATTTGATCAGCGACCAGCACGTTGAGCCCATAGAAGTGCGTCCACATGCAGGCTGTAGTGGTCAAAGTAATAGCAGCAACATATTTGTCTAGTCGACGTCGATTCAACCAACTATCTACGAAACACAGCCAGCACCAGGTGTGCAGAGTTACAAAAAACGTCAAGGCTGCATAGGGTGTTAGCTGATACGCAACATCTAACCAACTTGGCATGAATGCCAAAATTGGCAGCATGCAGGCGGTCGTAAATGCGTTTGAGATTAGACGCTTGCCAATCGCCCACCAAACAATGATGGTTGCCAATGACAGAATGATGCTGGGAGTTCTCAGCACCCAGTCTGGACAGTTACCATCTAGGCATAGCCCAACCAACCAACGGAACAGGGGTGGATGCGAAGAGCCAGGAGCTAGTAGCCCATCAACGGGCCCCAATTCTATTGCTCTCAAGAAAAGAAGCTCGTCCGTCTGTAGGCCCGTAGAGCTGCTCCAATAGAACAGTAGCAAACCTACCAGAGCAACGACAATCAGCAGCCAGGTTGTCTCTTTGGTACTCACCATTTCTTCAGTCATTACCGAGGTATTCTGCGAACTCAATGCAAGAGCGACCTGGGGCATGTTGAGTTAGCCGACCGTGTCTCTGGTATAACTTTCGAGGATAGCAAACTCAATCGCTCTGTAAGACGCTACTCCGCTATGAAAGTCGAATCGAAGGGCATATCCAAGTCCGGGATAAATGGAATAACACCAGGAAATGAAGTAGGTGTGTCAGCCGTTGTTTGTGCGGACGATTGAATAATGGCGTCGAATGGGTCTGTTGGATGCAGGTCGCCAAAGCTAATACCCAAGCCACGAGCGGTTACCACCGTGGCATTATTCAGGGTGACTCGATTTAGTTGGCCGACTGCGTCTTGAATACTAACATCGAGAATTTCGTGAGGTTGATAGCAGACCATCCTGCCAAGTAGTCCTTGATGGACCAAACGTGTAGCATGCACACCGAATTGCGTAGCTAACAGCCTATCAAAGGCGGTAGGCATGCCACCCCGTTGAAGGTGTCCGAGTACGGTGCTTCTAGTTTCGACTCCCAGGCGTGCACTTAATTCGTATGCAACTACATTGCCAATGCCGCCCAAGCGTGTTTGTCGATCTTCCTGTCGACGCTCTCGGACCACATGTTCGCCATCTGGAAGGTGGGTCCCTTCCGCAACCACGATAATCGTAAAATTTTTGCCCGCCGCGCGTCGAGTTTCAATTTGTTGAGCGATGTTATCCCAAGTCCAGCGGATTTCCGGTAGCAAGATTACGTCTGCGCCGCCGGCCACCCCTGCGTGCAAGGCAATCCAACCAGCGTGGCGACCCATGACTTCTAAGATCATGACTCGACCATGGCTGGCTCCCGTAGTGTGAAGTCTGTCGATTGCTTCGGTGGCACACGCCACAGCTGAGTCAAATCCAAATGTAAAAGCTGTAGCGCTGAGGTCATTGTCGATTGTTTTGGGTACTCCCACGACGGGTATTCCCACCTCGAAGAACTGCTGAGCTACGGCCAATGATCCGTCCCCACCTACGCATATAAGCCCGGCGAGATTAAGCTGAGCGACCGATTGTTTCACCGCCTGCAGTAAATTGGGATCCAGGTCGACTCGCGTGTTTTCTCCTTTAACCGCACAAAAACGTCCTTGATTTGTCGAACCAAGAATAGTACCGCCAGTCATCAAGATGCCCGAAACATTCTCGCTAGTTAACTTACGGTATTGAATCGGATCGACCAGTCCTTCATAGCCATGCAGAAAACCAATACATCCGTACCCGAGTCGTTCCGCCGATCGAACGGCTCCGCGGATAACGGCATTCAGTCCCGGGCAATCCCCACCGCTAGTCAATATTCCGATGTTGGATTGAACTAGGTCCTCGGGATCAGCTGGTCCAAAACGTTTGTGGTCACTCATGAGCTAGCTTTCGTTGGTGCACCTTTCAAAGTGCGTGAGCTGGGTTGCGCCGAGCATAGGGATCCGCCAGGCGTCTGGATGTCACCAAAGAAATTTAGCTTGCAAAACTGTCGCAGGTGAAAAACTCTATTCAAATGTCAAATTGATTGCTGTCGCGTCTATTGCTTCCGATGCGGGCGGTAAACTCGCTATTATCGCTAAAGTTTGCCAAATCCATTGCAGCTCATGTGCTGAGCGGTCGATAACGATACCGATGTGATTCGTTTCGCCTCCGAGGCGCCCGCGGCCGGCGAAAACTTCTCTATGTACGATGCTTGCTATGGATGGTTTTCAAATGACTGCTTTCCTGACTCTTGGTCGAAGAAATTGGGGAAGCAAAGTGTTTCTAGGCTGCATGATAGCCTCTTGGTTGTCCACTTGGGGAGCCGCACAGTCGGTTCCAGCCCTCCCACAGCTTTCTTGGACGGCGGAAAACAGCGTCTCTGCGTCGGCACCACCGACAAACGCGTCGAGTGTAGAAGCGACTTTCGCTACAAGTCTCGAGTCGGAGAGGCCAGCGATGGGGCATCTGGGTTTGCCTTCAGAAACCAAGAGTGAGGGCCACAGCCTGTATCCGGAGGCCCGTCTCAATGCCTCCTTGATACAAGGCGGAATTGAGTCCATTGAAGTTCAACTCGAGCCGCTTGACGATGCTACCTCTCCGCCGGTAATCACCGCTCTGGCTGCAACGAGCGATGGTCGATTCATTGCCGCAGCTGGCGATG
The DNA here is from genome assembly GCA_020427005.1 of Planctomycetales bacterium. Lineage (GTDB taxonomy): Bacteria > Planctomycetota > Planctomycetia > Pirellulales > Pirellulaceae > Aureliella. The sequence continues at coordinate 6,677 of JAGQOY010000182.1, read as the reverse complement.
ACCATGCAATTCGGATTATCGATGCTCTAACTGGTGAAGTGCAAAAAACAATACTTGGGCACATCGATTGGATTCATGCGCTGACTTTTTCTGCAGATGGAAGAGTCCTATATTCTTCCGGTGATGATGGTCGCATCCTAAGCTGGCGGTACGATCACCCGCTAGTTCCTGAGGAGATACTGAAGGTACCGTATGCCGTCCGTTCGCTATCAGTTACCTCGCATCGAGGATTGTTGGCTGTTAGCGGATTTGATAACGAGATCTTATTGATGGATTTGACCACTCGCCTACTGAAGTACCGTTTTGAACCCACCTGCGGTGAACAGAGGTGCGTAAAGTTCAGTCCTCAGGGAAAACACCTGCTATGTGCGGGGCGTGATGGGTCAATCCGAGTCTGGAATGTAGATTCCTTTGAAGAGTTGGCCAATTACGATGCGCATGTTGGACGTGTTCACAATGCTTCATTTTCAGCGGATGAAACAATCGTAACAAGTGTAGGTGAAGACCGGCGGCTGGTGCGAGCCAATCTGTCGACCGGGAAGATTGAGAGTCAAGAGACGGTTGGGATGTCAAAACTAATGTCTCTATGCTTGATCAATGATCGCATAGCCGCAGTCGCAGGTGCTGATAGCCTGATTCGAATTGTTGATCTTGAAGAAGCACGCATGTTGTTGGAATTGCAAGGGCATACTGGAACGGTTGCCAGTTTAGTTGCTTGCGGAAATGCTTTAGTCAGTGGCTCGTTTGATACTACCGTAAGAATCTGGAAAATTTCCTCAGCGAAAGGCCGCAGCGAGGTTAGTTTACCTATTTCGACCACAGATTTCAGTTTCGATAGCAATTTGCAAATTCGCTAGGCCGCTATGAAAAACAGCGGTTTTTTTTGCTTGGCACACGGAGGTGTCCGTTGTTCATATATACACAACTAAGCCAGTTTGCTCGTTGGCTAGGTGCACGGAGTGGAACTGACCATCAGGGGCCGGTCACCTGCCGGCGCAATCAAAAGCCCTGCGACAGTTCAAGTGTGGTAGTGGTACGCTCACGACACTTACGACGCAGAAGATTGATCGAATCGATGGAGCCTCGGCATCTCATGGCGGCCGATCCAATTTGGATTGGCAGCGTCTATGTTGAAGAGGATTTGGGAAGTGACATTCAGGGGGATATGTTCTACGTTACCTTTGAGGGTGGAGCAGCCGATACACAGCTGTCACGTCTTACAATCAATGGAGATCTGGGAACTCCAGGCTTTGGTACTGGGGACCTTTTCTTTGATACTGTCGAAGGTGGACTGGGAGCAGATCACGCATTCGGATTTCGAATTCAGCAACTAATTACAGCCAACCCCAATGCACAAGTGACGGCTACGGTTAATGATGGATCGAGCAAGCTGGTTCTTGATTTCTCAAATTTCGTCGCCGGCGATCGATTGATATTCTCGATTGATGTCGATGAAGTTCAATTTTTCGATCCTAGCGAGACGGATCTTGCAACGATTAATGATGGATTTGATCCGATTACATCCGGTGTCGAATTCCAGAACTCGCTTATTACGGCCGAATTTACGGCGCCTCACTATGAATTGGCGAGCGGTAGTGACAAGTTTGTCAATCGTTATGATACCAAGCTGCAAGGGACCAACTTGCAGTTGCCGGCTGACGATGAAGGGGGCAAGCGGGATCGTTCCGCTGGAGGCGCTTTCCAACTCGTTCAGATCCCCAAGCCGATTTCGCTAGCTGGCACAGTGTTTGTAGATGCGAATGAGGACCTGACTATCCAAGCTTCCGAAAAGAGGTTGTCAGGTGTTCGCCTGGAGCTTTTTCGTTTAGAGGGAGGGGCCTACGTAGCAACAGGGCATTCCACTATCACAGATAGTAATGGGCGATATCGTTTCCCGACTAGTCTAGGATTGATGCCAGGTACGTATCAGGTTCGCGAAGTCCAGCCGGTGGGCTACTACAGTGTCGGGGCTTCTCCTGGGAAAATTAATGGACTCACCCCTGTTGGCCATACCGTAACCGGAAATCCTGACTGGCTGACTGAAGTTACTCTATTGTTGGGAGACCAACATGCTACCGAATTAAACTTCGCAGAGAATCTACCTGGCTCCATTGAGGGGCACGCATGTGTTGTGACTGATGGTTACGATTGCGATAGCACAACCTCCACCAAAGAACCTTTGGTAGGAGCTACTATTCAACTGAAAGACAGTAGTGGCAATGTTGTGGCAACGCAAATAACTGGTGCCGATGGAAGCTATCGTTTTGATGGATTGCGGGCCGGAACATATTCACTTACAGAAATCACACCAGCAGATCTGATCGATGGAAATGCGAAAGTAAAAAACGATAATGGTTCGGTAATCGATAGCAATAATATTCGTCAAATCGTACTGCACGGTGGCGACCAGCTACAGGGCTACGAGTTTTGTGAGCTGGTGCCCGCCGAGGTGAGCGGACACGCTTACTACGATGCGAATAACAATGGTCAACGAGATGTTAGCGAAACTCCGTTGTCTGGAGTGCTTATTAAGCTTTGGGACGAAACGGGAAATCAGGTTGGCGAAACCAGAACCAATGCCCAAGGTTATTACGAGTTCGTCCACCTTCATCCTGGCGTATACCGAATCACTGAACTGACACCGGCTGCGTACGTTCCTGGTCAAGCTGCGGCCGGGACAGTCGGTGGCGTTACCGTCGGTACTACCGATGCAACGGGGGATGTTATCAGGACCGTAGCCCTACCTGCCAGTGCACAGGGAATCGATTATGACTTCGGAGAATTGCTGCCTGGCAGCATATCTGGGCGAGTTATTGCGGACGTCAATGGCAACTGCATATTGGACGATTCTAACGAACATCCACTGGCTGGTGTCAGGATTGAACTGTTAAGTGCAACCGGTCAAATCTTGGAAACCACGTTGACAGGTGCAGACGGTCGTTATGAGTTTGTCGGACTGTTGCCAGGCATTTATCGTGTTCATGAAATCCAACCCAGTGGCTATTTTCATGGTGATCAACATGCAGGATCTGGAGGCGGCAACGATCAAGTAGACGATTGGATCACGTTAATTCCCCTTGCGCCAGGAGTCGACTTAGTTGACTATGACTTTTGCGAAATCCCTCCCGCCTCAATTGCTGGGCATGTATATGTGGATACCGATCAGGATTGCATTCACGATCCCGGTGAACCTGCCCTGGATGGAGTAACAATTCAACTGCTCGATGAGAGTGGGCAAATTGTTGCCAGCACAGTCACAGATGGAAGTGGAAGATATAGTTTCACTAATCTCCACCCCGGAACGTACTCAGTTAGGGAGCTACAACCGACTGGTTATTTACAGGGTGGACAGATGGCTGGATCTGGTGGTGGCAATGCAAGTGTCACCGATCTCATCTCGGAAGTCCCAATTGCAGCAGGGCAGGACCTAATAGATTACGATTTTTGCGAGTTGTTACCGGCTGAGATATCCGGCACAGTTTTTGTTGACCTGGATTTCGATTGCTTGCAGGGGCCTAATGAGGAACCATTGTCTGGGGTACTCATTGAATTGCTGAACGATCACGGGCAAGTTATTGCCTCTACCTTGACGGACTCCAATGGAGACTACGAGTTTACCAACTTGACTCCAGGTTCGTATAGCGTCAGAGAAACGCAACCAGCGGGGTATTTTCAAGGAGGCCAGGTGGCTCCAGTTACTGGTGGCGACACAAGTGTTGAGGATCAAATCCGAGGCATTGCTTTGAGCTCAGGACAGCGAGTAACGGAAGCTAACTTCTGTGAAGTACCTCCTGCATCAATTTCCGGATACGTGTTTCAGGATGGTGACGTACTGACTACCCAGAGTGGTTTGCCCCCGGAGGACTTGCGAACCGTTCGCGATGGTCTTCGGACAGCAGATGATAAACCAATTGCTGGAGTAACAATTCAACTTCGCTTGTTAACCGGAGAGCCCGTTCCTGCTGGACGAGCCTTACCCGGTTTCTACTCGGGCGAGTATATCGAGACGGTCACGGATGCCAATGGCTTCTTTGAGTTTAAGGGATTGCGTGAAGGCTCGTATCACCTATTCCAATTTCAACCAATGGGCTACAGCGACGGACTTGACTCGCCTGGGACAACTGGCGGAACAAGTCTGAACACGCTCAGCGAAATTGACCAGTATTTCCAATCGCAAGCGGTATTTAGTCCGTTGGCTGACTTGCCGACCCAGCAACTGTTGGATGCAGTCTTGCAGGTCCAGGCAATTGCTGGTACGAGCTCACTTGAGAACAACTTCAGCGAGATTCTAGTCCAGCGCGAAACTCCGCCTGTGCCGCCGTTACCACCTGTTCCGCCAGAGCCACCCCGCGTGCAACTGCCACCACCGTCAGTATATGCAGCCATGCCGCCTCTCACGGCTACACCAATCACTTGGTCGCCGCTTCCCATGATGATCGGAGTTGGGTTCCATGCGCCACCTACGTGGCATTTGAGTGTCATCAACGCAGGCATGCCTCGAGGCATGCGAGGCGGGCAGGTAGTGGATCAGGAGGAAGTAGCTGATCGGGCTCGATGGTTAAACGTACGGGATTGGTCGGTCTCTGGTATCCAAGAGAGCACGTGGCAGTTCGTGAGCACACGCAACCAGGCTCGTGAGGGCAGGTCACGTATCGTCTTCGACATTCCAGGTGCAAAACCATTGGCTGGAGATTTCAACGGAGATGGTTTGGCTGAATTGGCGTTGTTTCTGGATGGGGAGTGGTTTATTGATGCAAACGCCAATGGCAGATGGGATGAACATGATATTTGGTTAAAACTGGGAGATCGAGGTGACCAGCCCGTTGTGGGTGATTGGGACGGTGACGGTAAAGATGATGTGGGGATTTTTGGACGTCGGTGGAATGGAGACGAGCAGGCGTTAGCAGCAGAGCCTGGCCTACCGGAGGCAGAGAATCGGCGTCGAGAGAAACCAAAAAATCTGCCACCTCATGCCTTTGAAGCTCCGGACGAGCAGCGTGTTATGCAGCGCAGTCGTGATATCGAGCCTCGTGCAGATTTAATCGATCACGTTTTCCGTTTCGGCTCGGCAGACGATTTGGCCGTTGCAGGGGATTTCAATGGCGATGGAATCGCCACGCCAGGGACTTTCTCTGCGGGTCGGTGGCACCTAGACATGAATGGTGATGGAGCACTCAACAGCCAGGATGACCGTAGCGTTGATTTCGGAGAAGCCGGCGATTTACCTCTTGTCGGTGACTTCGACGGAGATGGTGTGGATGAATTGGCCATCGTACGCGGTGATTTAGTCATTGTCGATTCAAATAACAATGGTCACCACGATGCAACCGATCAAGTTTTTCAATTGCAGTCCAGTGACGGTACCGTAATCGTTGGTGATTTTGATGGCGACGGAATTGAGGAACCGGCATTGCACCAAACAGCTACGCAGCAGATGCCAGCTCCCCTGACAGCTCAGCGCAAAGCGAGCTGACCGTTTCCGAGCAACTCAAGTTTTTCGAGCTACGATTGTTCGATGTGGCGCAACGGATTCCTTAGAAGGTTGCTTGTCTAGGTGCAAAGTCCAAGGCAATTCTCAAAATGGCGAGGCAGGTGGGAGCATGGGTTATCTTGCTTTCACGAATGGCGTCTAGCGCTTCCTTCAACTCCATGGTTACTAACTCTATTTGCTCTGTGCCGTCAGGTGATACTTCACCGCTACACAGGTCCTCGGCCATGAACATGTCCACTGTGCTACGCACCGAGGCGGTAAACGGGTCGCAGCGACCCAGGTAAGTCCACTTGGTCGCTTGTAGGCCAAGTTCTTCTCGCAATTCTCGTTTGGCACAATCCAATGGAGTTTCATTCGGTTCGATCCCACCGCTGACTCCTTCAATGGTGACGCGACCGACGGCATAATGAAATTCACTGGTCAGATGCAAGGACCATTTATCGTGGCTGCGATCAACGGCGACAACGCACACTCCACTTTTCAAATCAATGGTTGCATACGAGCCTATTTGGCCATCGGGTCGCGTCACTTCGTCACGCTGAACCGAAATCCAAGGATCGGAATAAGCAATTTTTGAAAGATGTATCTTCCAGGGGCCGTGCTGGGTCATTGGGATTCCACGTTGGAGATATGCCAAGGAACCAATTGGATGGATCTCAAAGTTCCTATTTGTATCTCAAGAGCCGACCATGCGGTATCCGACGTCACGTTTGACGAGTGACTTCCAATGGGTATTTAGGGCTTGTGAATCAGTTACGGGGCTGAGTTTAAAACTCTACTTTTACCGCCCAGTGATGCGAGAAACGTCAATTTTTGATAGGATTTCCTGGTTGGCTACGCCAGGACGTAGTAGGAAATAGAAATTTGGTTTGCCACGCTGAACTCCCATCCACTTTCCGGAGCCATTATTATGCATCCGATTCGAATCGACCGTCGACGAATGTTAGCCTCGTCTTTCTCACTAGCAGCGACTATTCCATTCTTCCGATCTGTGCGGGCAGCTGACGCAGCGACAAAGAAGGTATTGTACTTTACCAAGAGCCAGACGTTTCAGCATACCGTGGTAGCTAGAACCGGCGATGGGCCTGCCTATTCGGAGCGCCTGCTCAAGGAATTTATGGCACCGGTCGGTATAGAAATTGAATCAACTAAAGACGGAACTGTATTCGATGGAGATTTGTCTGAA
>JAGQOY010000181.1 GCA_020427005.1 Planctomycetales bacterium | reverse complement strand
GGTTTCGACTTACTAGATAACTCCAATCCGGAATTGGTTCGCGGCCCAAGTTATCCATGAGGGCTAGGGTTTTTTCGACGACTGCTGGGGATTCCAAGTGGACAAGTAGTTGCACCATCTCGGCATTGAGATCATTCGAGTCGGTGGGATACACGGACTCGAGAATATTCAATAACTGCTGGCGCAACTGCGGAGAAAGTGCCATCCTTCCCTGCCCTTGTTCATCGCCTTGACGGCGTGCCAAAGCCACCTCGAGAACGCGCAGACCAGTAAGCTTGCCTTGCTCATCGACGGCATGGTGGTCGATACTCAATATCGATGACACGATGGCATCCAAGTCGGATGGATCACCTTGACGCGCCAAAGCAAGTAAGCCCGTCAATCTAGCCCGTGGATTCGCGAGTCCCAAAATTCGTTCACGCCAACTTGTTGCCGGCAAATTTTCCAATGCTACTCTAGCAGCAAAGCGAATAAAGCGATCCGAGTGCCCAAGATTTTCAATAATGAGATTTAGGTCACCGTTTGCTTGGCCATGGAATTGTTCGAGTCGTTTGCGCAGACTTCGTAATTCGGCACCGCCTTGGTCGACCAAATTTCCGAGTGCTGTCGCCTTGTCGCCGGCATAGGTGACGCGATAAAGGGCGGATTGTGTACCTCGGCCACCGATAGCAAAGTACAGTGCTCCATCTTGGCCAATAACTGCATCGGTAACCGGCAGCGGGCTTCCAGTAACAAAATCTTCCTTAGTTCCTCGGTAACTGGCTCCCTGGGGGCTCAGGTGCACGGCATAAATTGTGCTGTACGTCCAATCCAAGATGTAAAGAGCTCGCTGATACTTTTCGGGAAATCGTGCCCCTTGGCCAAACAAAATTCCAGTGGGCGATCCCGGCCCAATTTCGACTGCAGGCGGTAAAGAATCTTCGTAGTAAGTGGGCCACTTACCAGTTCCGCTGCGCCAGCCAAACTCACTGCCACTGGTCGCATGAACCACGCGTGTAGGTCGATACCAAGGTGTGCCAAAGTCCCACTCCATATCGGCATCGTAACTAAACAACTCGCCGTCCGCATTAAATGCAATGTCATATTCGTTGCGGTATCCCATGCTGTAAATGGTCCACTGTTTTCCCGACGGATCGACATTGCATATCCAGCCGCCAGGAGCCAGAATTCCTGCTGCGTGGCCATTGGCGTCCCATCGCCGTGGAAGCAAAAGATCTTCTTGCCAGTTTTGTGGGCTCTTGCTTCCAACGACTGCATCGGGAAGTTTGGTATGGTTACCCGCAGCTACGAATAGAGATTTTCCATCTGGGCTAAGCACAACGGAATGAGGACCATGTTCGCCGCCCCCAGGGACAAACATGCAATGCTCGTCAGCGTCCAGCATGTCATCGCCGTCCGTATCCCGCAGTCGATGCAAGCCGGATACGGGACCTCCATTTACAACGACATACAAGGAATCGAAGGCCCAGAGCAAGCCTTGTGCGCCACTTAGCTCCACCGGAATGCGCTCGACCTGAGTGGGCTTTTGGGCGTTGCCTGGCGTAATGCGGAACAGGCCCGCATTTCCTTGATCACAAGCGATCAATCGGCCTTTGGGATCAACTGCCAGCGAGACCCACGATCCCATGGAGCGAGGAACGTGATAAACCTTTTCAATTTTGAAACCTTCCGGTACTTGGGCGTTTTCCGCAACTTGCGGTACGTATTCGCCTTGGTTTTCGCTTTGAATTGCATCGGCGAGTGTTTGTCGACTTATTTGGTTGGTCCAGGGCAAGCCTTGGCTTCCCAATTCTCCGAGCACATTTACAGCTTGCCAACTGCTCGTATCAAAGTCAATCTCTCGCCAATTGCCACTAGGTTGAGCCGAGCCCATCCAAGAGTTGTTGGTAATTACTTCCAATCGTTTGCCACTTGCCAATGTGATATTGATGTACGCTACCGCAGCTGCAATTCCTCCTTCGTTTGTGGCGGAAAGTGCGATGATGTTGCGTCCGGGACGCAGCCCTGTTGCGATACTCTCAGAGGCAAATTGTTCCCAGCCTCGAGAGCGCCCGATGCGTTGCCCGTTAACAAAAACTTGACAAGCGTTGTCAGCGGTAAATGTTATAGAGGCTGCCTTGACTGGTTCAAGCAATTCCACCTCAGTACGCAGACCCACGGTCTGATTGTCTTTAGGTTCTCCGGCCCAGATCCACTGCGGGTAGTGTTCAAGAGTTTGAGCTCCCAGCGGTCTGAGGGCGGACAACATGATATTCAGCAATAAGGCCGTTAGCCACACGAATTTTGTCATAGTCGATCACTGGGGGCAGGTGAAATAGGAAGGTCGAACTTGGTAGAGCTGTAGGCAGCATTGGCTAACATGTTACTCCGATTTTGGTACCCATGCGAGTCGCTGCCGAATATGGGGCCCCTTTGGGCACTACAGATCGCGGAATTCCTGATCAAACTGGCTTACTTGGCCACTCGCCCTGCTCGGCCGAAAGTGCAATCAAGGTGGTACTTTCGACACTCCATATCCGAAAGTGCTGTTCCTGCCGTGTAGCTGGCTATACGCGCAGGAAAACACGCTTCGCATATAAAAACCACAACAACATGAGCTTGGCAGCCAAGCTCCCGGCAAGCAGCAAAGGAATTCCCCAAATACCCATCAGCCTCGCAGGACCAGCCAAGAAAAACTCGGACATGTGGTCGAAATCGATGAACCGTTGCGCGAAGTAAATGGTGATGGCATTCATTCCGATAACTGTAAAGACGGTTGTCCAACGCGTAAAACCCGCCATATCAAGAATCAAGTAGAAAAAAGCTAAAAGCAGCAAACTCCAACCGGCGGAAACGAGCACAAAAGAACTGGTCCACAGATTCTTGATAACTGGAAACACAAATCCCCACGCGTATCCAAAGAATAAGAAGATCGCACCAGCCAATACCAGCCCGCTCAACTTCTTCCAGGCAGTGCGATCCGATTTTAACCAGCTGCCAGTCAATGCGCCTAACAGTACGGTGGCAATGGCCGGTATGGTTGACAGAATTCCTTCGTTGTCACCAAAACCGTAGTACTGCTGGAGTATCTTGCCTGGCAAATAATTTCGATCAAGCCAGCCTGCCAAGTTTCCTTCCATGCTCAGGTCTCCCGCGACACCACCAGGAGTTGGTACAAACTCCAGTAGTGCCCAGTAGGCGAACAAGATCATCGTTGTGGCAACGACCTGTCCTTGCCATCGAGTGTGCAGGTATATGATAGCTCCCAAGGCATAGCAGATTCCGATACGTTGAAGTACACCCGCCAATCGCAAGTTTTCCCAGTCGAATTTCATCAGACCGGCCGAGAGCAATCCCAGCGCGATCAAAGCGGCTACGCGCCGCGCGATTCTCCAATAGACTCGAGCAGGACGATCTCTATACTTGCCTAAGGAGAATGGCATTGCACAGCCCACGAGAAACAAAAACATAGGAAAGATGAGATCGTAGAACCGAAACCCTTCCCATGCGACGTGCTCGAGCTGGCTGGACAGTGATGAAGACCAACCCGTTGGTATGTTGGCCAGGATTGCTAGTGCGAGAGCATCACCACCGATAATCCAAAACATATCAAAGCCTCGTAATGCATCGATGGCTGCAACGCGTCTAGTGGAGTACTCAGATCGTTCGGTATCGCTCATGGATTCTTTCCTCGGGCTTGCATCGTTCGCGCAAATGTTTCTAAATATCAATCCAATGTTGGAACTCGGAATGGGTCGAATGCACTTCAGTCTGCGACACAGGGTTTCTTAGCCTTGAAAAATGGCAACTGCTACCAAACATGCTACAACCGAGAGAAACAGAAGGTTAGTGAACCAGTAGCCGCGGAATTGGAACCGCTCGGCCAAATCAACTTGTCCCGAGTCTACGAGTCGATGGGTACGAAGAACAATACCCAAGCAGATGAGCACGTAGGCGTATGCTGCGAGATGGATTTTGTCGAGCAGAACGAGATAGTCGACGTTTGGCATCGTTTCATTGGCGGCTAATTGGATGGCTACAATTGTGAGCAACGAAGTAATGCCAACTCCGAGTCGAGCGTCGATCAAGGTAACTTTGAGTCGCAACATCAACGAAGCACCGAAAACCACGCAAAGCACGGGCAACAGCAGCTTGAGACTCGAGGTCCAAATTGGGCGTCGAATGGGTATGGCAATACGTACTCGGGAGTACGTGTTGGGTTCACTTCGCCGAGGGTCACCAAAGGTGGTCGGATAAGCAAAAGATTCGATGCCTAACTCAGGGGTAGCGATTCGAAAACCAGGCAACAATAAGCGTGGATTCATCGCCAATGGTTCGGCATCTGCGACGTAAACCATACGGTTGATTTCATTTACGGAATCTTCGAATTCGACCAGCAACAACTGCCGATCGTAGGGGAAGCTGTTAAATAGAAACTTGTGGCTAAACCTTCCTTGTACGCGAATTACCTGATAGAACTCTCCATTAGGCAATTCCAATGGAGTCTCATACTGTGGTTCATTGATATGTCCCCATAGCTCGTTGGGGTTCACAAATTCAGCGGATTCGGCCGGTGAAATATCTGAGTTGTTCCAGCGGAACCAAACGTACAGGTCGATGGCATAGCTGTGTTCTCTGAGATCGAGCGCTTGTATGTCGTTTACATAGGCTCCTACATGAACGACGGAAGGTTCACCGTTCGGGTCTTGCCCTCGAAGAGGCAAAGCCATAACTACAACCAGTATCGCGAAAATCAGTACTAGGCGATATCTACGATACACAAGTCTGCTAGTCGTGATCGACGACTGAGATCGAGCCAAAGGGAAGACGATATCATTCATCGGATGCCATCTTTCTAGGGGTACAATTCGACGCTCAAAAAACCGAACGCGATTATGGATTAGGCCAAATCACTCCGAAATGGGAGTGTCTACGCGACGCATTCTTTTTCGGCCCCCTTGCAAACTTGATAGGCTAGGTACTCCTGCGGAGGTCCAGAATGGCGTAAGGCTTTATCGTACTCCAGAGCAAACGGGTCCTGTTGACCGTCTTTAACACGTGTACGGTGAGTGAGCTCCTGCCCTTAGACTAATTAATTAAATAGTTCGGGCTTCATGAACTTGCGCACTCATGAACTCGGATTTATCAATGGATGTGAGCTTTGAGCGAGAGCGGCCGGATTCCGGATACTACCTGAAGCCTTACTTCGGTTCACAGATCATAATTGTGCACGGCTATTTAGATAGATGGCATTATCTAACCGCAAGTAGAATTGCAGCTGGCGCCGCCGAGAATACTACCGGTGGTGGCGTGTCTGCCAATACATCAAATTGAGCGCGGCGGTTGCGTGGTTTTCGGGCTAAACGCCTCTTAGTCTCTTCACGATCGGTTTCGCCTGCGATATCTGCTGGCTAGAAACCCAACCAAAAACAGTGGTACTAGGGTGGGTTCGGGAACTGACGAGATCCCTTCCATGGTGAAGATTCCATACTCCACAGATCCAGTGCTGGCGAGATTCATACTGTAAGTGGCCTCGGGAGTCAGAAAAACGTCACCTCCAATGGGCAAATTGTGGGCCAACTCATTTCCGTTAACCGTGATTGAAAAAAAATCCTGAACTAGATCAAAGTCCATATGCAAGAAGTAAGTTTGATTGAGATCCCAATTCATGGTAGTAATCGTTTGATTGGTGGCGTTCAGGACACGCAACAATTGATCATTACCCCACCTGAGCTCAATGTTATTTCCGAAACCAAAATTGAAATGGTTTGCAAAAGCATTAGCTCCCGCGAGGGAACTCGAATCCAGAATGCGCTGTGAAAAATCCGCTGTTACCGAGGCAGGATTGCTGAACGGAATAGGCGAATGGCTGATCAAATAGGCAGTTGATGCAGATACCCTTAAGCCTCTCTCGCCACCGTTGTCGAATACAACATAATTGACGCCAGGATCGTTGCTGTAATTTGCGCTGTTGCCTAGATCCGGAATGTTGTTGGGTGCGGACCCGAGCGTATCGTCGGCGAATCGTTCCAAGAATATTACATCAGCCATGGAGTGCCGATTGGGTAACAATGCCATGCAGAGTAATGCGAATGCGAACTTTGCAAGTTTTTTTCTTATGAAGAGCATCACTCGGTGCCTCGCAAACAGAAGTGAGATGGAATTAGACTAAGTAAATGACGCGTTTGCGGCGAAAAGCCAGTGCCAATATTCCCGTCACCAGACCTGCGCTTCCAGAACATGGTTCAGGTACAGCAGAAACAGATGCGAAATCAACGTAGAATTCCGCAGCTCCTCCGGATGCGAAAATGGTCATTTCGTTGACTGGCGAAGTTAAGTTGTTGAATGTAAGTTGTTCCCATTGACCCGTAGTGCTCGTAAAGGCTGACCATTGGGTTAGTCCGCCGTTGCCGATACCCACACCGACTTGTTGATTCGCACCGTTGACAAAGATCCAAATGGAACCCAAAGCATCGTTGGGCCCTGTACCGAAGGGACTAAAGGTCTGGACGATTCCATTGCCATGATGGCTGGTTTCGACGCGCAAAACATGATCGCTGGGCGGATCTTGTGAGCCCAGAATCGTCGGGATAAGGAGTTCCGTATAAGTTTTCCAGTTTGTTTCTGTCGTGGCGCTGGGATTTGTGATTTGGTGAAACACACCCCAATTAGCCGCAGCCGAGGGGCCCACGCCCCCAGTACCAGAATGTGTTGTGGTGGGGCCATTGGTACCAACTATTTCAAAATCCCCATTAAGTACTAGGTCGGCCTTCACCCGAGTTGCGTTTGATGCGGAGAGCAATATCGCACAGGAAAAACACACTATTGCCTGGAATGAAAATATTGTTCGGAAAGGAAGTCGAATGTTGCGTTGTATTCGCATACACCACCTGTGGATAATTGTGGTCATTGAGGCCCACCTCAGCGTCTTGCTGTTATGGAATGGGAAATCGAGCGGGCGGATCCATTCCTAACATGGTTAACTGCAGAGCCAACAGGAAAACGGACAGGCAAACTCCCGAAAACTTTCATTAGAATTTGTTTCATCTGTCCAAGTGGGTCAGCCAATCGCAGTAAGTTGATAAGGGAAAGGTCGTTTGGATCGTTGGTATGGGGAAATAGATGCAGCGCGAAGAAAATCCCAGCTTAGGATCCGTGGGTGAAGGTCCATGTGAATTGGAAAGGCTGTTCGCTGAGAATCGCCATCGGCTGAAACGGATGGTTGGGTTACGCATGGATAGGCGGCTACAGGGGCGGGTGGATCCCTCCGATGTGGTGCAGGAAGCGTACGTTGATGCGCTGGCTCGTTTTCCGCAATACTGTGCCGAGCGGCAGGTCCCGCCTTTTATCTGGTTGCGTTTTATCGTTGGACAAAAGTTGTTGCAACTTGCTAGAACACACTTGGGAGCCCAAAAACGTTCTGCATCACGCGAAGTATCTCTTTTCGCTGGCTCAGCCCCGGAGGCGACGTCGGCTAGCTTGGCCGATCAGTTGATGGGAAAACGGACTTCACCATCCAACGCGTGCGCGCGAGCTGAACTAAAAATTCGCGTTGAGAATTCGTTAGCATGTCTGGAAGAAATTGACCGAGAGGTGCTGGCACTAAGGCATTTTGAGCAACTGACAAATGCTGAAGCCGCCCAGTTATTGAGCATCACTGAAGCGGCTTGCTACAAACGCTACGTACGAGCACTGCGACGTCTAAAGGAAGTAATGTGTGACTGGCAATCCTGAAGATCCTCCTAATACCAGGTCGAACGTCATCGATCCACTTGGTCCTCTCTTGGACGAATTCTTAGAAAGGTTCCGTGCGGGTGAAAATCCAAGTATTTCAGAATTTGTGCGGCGCGCGCCAGAATATGAACTGGAAATCCGCGATTTGTTTCCAACCTTGGCAACCCTGGAACAAGCTGGAGATGGAGATGGGGGTACGTTTGGTGCAAATGGATCGATAGTCCCTGGCATCAAGCTTCACCGCTTAGGCGAATATTGCATCTTACGGGAAATAGGCCGCGGTGGGATGGGTATTGTGTATGAAGCGGAACAGGAATCGCTCGGACGCCATGTTGCCTTGAAAGTATTGCCAAACTATGCGCTGTTTGATCCAAAACATCTGCACCGATTTCATCGAGAGGCTCGGGCAGCGGCACAATTGCATCATTCCAACATTGTTCCTGTCTTTGGTGTTGGAGAAGACCGTGGCATACACTACTACGCGATGCAGTACATAAATGGACTAGGGCTAGATGCGGTACTCAACGAACTACGTTCAAGCCGTTTTTCTTCGGACCGGAAGAAGAAAGACGTTCACCGTGTCAAAACGAGCCCCGAAACGGAAAGGCTGTTTGTAGAATCGCCCTTGTTAGACCAGCCACGTTGCAAGTCAGTTAACAACTCGTTGGAAAAAAATAATGCAAGTTCAAAACGAGGTTCCGAGGAGGCCATTGGGCCTGTCGTGGAACCCAACTCGGTAGTAATTACCAACCCGGAGAGTGTAGTTACTTCTGCCAGCGATACGAACTACTACCGTAATGTTGCGCGATTGGGGAAACAAATTGCCGGTGCACTCAGCTATGCACATTCCATAGGAGTCCTGCACCGTGATATCAAACCATCTAATTTACTGTTGGACGCTCAGGGGCAGGTTTGGGTAACAGATTTCGGACTTGCAAAATCGGTGGGGGACGACCTTACTCACACTGGTGATCTAGTGGGAACTTTGCGCTATATGGCTCCGGAGAGGTTTCGCGGATGGTCCGATCCTCGAAGCGATATCTATAGCTTGGGACTGACCTTATATGAGTTGCTAACACTGCAACCGGCATTTGATCAAAAGGATCGGACTCGTTTAATAAAGCAAGTAACTCAAGATTTTCCGATTCGCCCTCGCAAAATTGATCCACAAATTCCACGCGACCTTGAGACGATTGTTTTAAAGGCCATCGAAAAAGAACCGTCAGTGCGATTTCAATCCGCAGAGGAGTTGGAGGCAGACCTAATACGGTTTGTGGATGGAAGGCCGATTCATGCACGCCGGGCTTCGACCTACGAGGTATTGGCACTTTGGTGCAGGCGCAATCCGCCATTGGCGACCCTGACGGTGACCGTTTGCTTACTCATTGTCTGTCTTGCAGTTGGCGGAATTTTGGGAACGTGGCGTTTGCGGGCTGAGAATACCAAGGCGTTAAGGAATCTTGCTCGGGCTACCAAAGCCGAGTCCCGAGAGCGGACTGCTAGGCAATTGGCGGATTTGCATGCCTATGACGCCTTGCTGGCGACTGCGCGAGCCAGAAGGTGGAGCGGGCGACCTGGGCAGAGTTTTCAGAGCTTGAAAGCAATTGAACAGGCGGCATCGCTGGTGGGAAATGATTTGACGCAGCAGCAGGTGCTTGATCTGCGGAATGAAGCGATAGCCGCGATGACTTTGTTTGATGTGGAAACGGACGTGAGACATGAGCAGAGTCCAACCGTTCATGCAAGCCACCATCGATGGGCCTACGATAGCGGTATTGAGAAATTCGCGAGCACTGACAACCAAGGCAAGCTCGTAATTCGGGATCTGAAGGGTCTGCAAGTGGTTCAGACCTTGCCTGCCATGCATACGGATGCAGAGAGTCTGCCTTACTTGCGGTATAGCCCTAATGATCGTTACTTGGGTGCACGCGGAGTGTGGGACGACGGAAAACTGGCAGTGCGAATCTACGATCTTTGGTCACCCGCTGAGCCAATATTTAGTCAAGACATAATAGGCACCATCTTTCAACGCAATCTTGAATTTTCGCGAGATTCAAGTTTGTGCGTCTACGCATCAGGTTATCAACTCATAGTGCTGCAATTGGTTCCAACTGTAGAAGTGCTGCACAACTTGCAGTTGGAACATGAGACAGACTTCGTTTGCTTTGGCCCAACCAACGAGCAGGTGCTTACAGGGCGGGAAGACAAGCTAACTCAAGTTGACATTATGAATTTTACTAGTCCACGCACGCTGCCCATGCCAGAGAGAGTCATTGATGCCGATTGGTCACCTGACGGTCGGTTCATTGCAGCGGGATGTCGTGATGGCTCTGTCATTATCTTTGATACGCGGAAAGACTACAATTCACGGAAGATAACAGACGGACATCGAAACGAGGTGCGGTATGTGCAGTTCGATTCAAAAGGGAGCTGGCTGTTATCAACGAGTTGGGATGCAACAACGCGAATTTGGGATCCATTCCTATCCCAAGAAGTGCTTTGTATTGATGGCACTGCGTCCCAGTTCTCAGAGACTTCGGAAATGCTTAGCTTTGAGTTGGCCAACAGTTTGGTAGGACGCTGGAGGACTTCGGCAAATGCCGTCTGCCAGAGTATATGGGGCCTAGACCACCGTGGAGAGATCGTGGATATCGATTTCAGTAGTGACGGGGAATACATGGTAACAGCTTCTCGATTTGAGGGGCTTACTATGCGAAGGCTGAATGACCGAACCGTAATAGCTCAGTGGCGACCGTATTACGAGACTCGTAATGCAAGATTCTCTCCGGATGGACAATCGTTGCTAACAAGCGGATCTGGCCGAGTCGATCGTTGGCCTATCGAAGTGATACGTCAAGGAGATATTGAAAAGTTACTTCAAAGGCGACAAACGCTGGCGTCAGGAGACGTTAACTTCCCCACCGAAATGGATATTACCGCTGACGGCCAGCTGATTGCCAGTATGTATTTCGACAATGTGCGGCGAATTCAAACCGCTGGCCCACAAAGGGGTGAGGACTGTTCGGACATACCTGTATCAAATCGCACGGAAAATCTAATGGATATTCAGTTAAGGGGCCACAATTCGGCATGGTTTGTCGCCATTAGTCCCAATGGAAGATGGGGAGTTTCCACTGGTAAAGGGGCAAGTGGATTCCAGGTAACTGATCTCGAAAATTTGGATCATGCTCAAGAGGTTCAATCCGTCTCGTTGCCCGGTAGCTACTTGGGACTCCTTGCATTTAGTCCTGACTCAAAGCAGTGCATTTGCAGTACGTCGACGGAATATCAAGTCTTTGATACTTCCACCTGGACCAAAACGGCAAGCATTTCACGTGCTATCACGGGAGTCGGTGAAGCTCAGTTTTCTTGCGATGGACGATTGCTTGCGCTCGAGGATCAATTTGAGATTCGCTTGCTAGACGCCAAAACATATCAGCTTCAAGCCGTTTTGCCGGGGCCCCTGGGAGAACAGCTGAATTCGGGCTATCCAGAAGGTGCAGGTGGATTGCGATTCAGTCCCGACAATCGCTATTTGGCTGTCGGTACGCAAAGGAATACAGTTCAGCTCTGGGATATCGAGAAGATTCACCAGCGGTTGCAAGTGTTAGGACTTGATTGGTTGCACGAGGCTCAGACTGAAAATCTGACAACTAGAGACTACCTATCCGACTGAGTGCAAGATTTTGCCGGGTCTGTCCTGGTGGAGCGGGGTTGGTGCTATTTTGTTCTTGTTCGAAGCAACGATTAACAATCTAGTTATGCATTGGAGCGCTCAAGAGAATTCGCAAGTAAATGGGAGGCACAGAATGATTCGAATTGGCAATTTCAAAAAACACGTAATTTATATATGCGTTTCGATCTATGTTATCGGTGGCATCGACGTGCGAACATCTTCGGCGGAAGATGTCAAGATTGTTGCCGCAACGTACGCCAAGTCCGAGTCGGATGGTCAATTAATAAGCATAGGCAATGTGTTTGCTCCGACGGACACAATTGTGTTAAAGGTTTCGCTAGACAGCCGTCCTAGTGCTGGAACTTTATCTTGTGCTTTTTACTTAGACACGCAGCAAATTACTGAAACGGCTGTGGATCTGAGTACCTTGAACGAGCAATCTGTTCCTGAGCATTACAATGCCTACGGCGTTTTTTCCCTTAAGCCGACAGAACCCTTTCCGGTTAGCGACCAATATCGAGCTGAGGTGTTTTTTGACGGAGAAAAATTAGGCAGCTATTCGTTTTCTGTTCGACAATCGGGTGCCGCTCAAGCGCACGTCAATGCTGTTCAGAAAATTGTGGAAAAACTCCTTAAGGCAACGGCTTATGTTGAGGGGGAGGATGACCTGGAACACGGTTGGAGTGGTACCGCGTGGTTGTTGGACAAACAGCAGAAACTGCTGATCACCAACGATCACGTGGCAAATGCCGCGGGGCATGATGCTGAATTGGGGCCCACATCCGTGCTGCGACTTTTTTTTCCCGAATACCGTGAGGGTAAGGTTATTCATGACGCAGAATACTATGCCAAAAATGCGAGCCCAGTACTTGCGACTGTTGTGTACGGTGATGCCAAGCGGGATTTAGCGCTACTGCAAGTTGAACGATTACCCGGAGATCCTCCGTTAGAGAGTCTTAAATTAGCCACGGAATCATCAACTCTTGGAGATAGATTGCATGCCTTAGGCGGGATTCCTCGTGGTAGTCAAGGTTTCTGGATATACACCTCGGGTGAGACTCGAGCCGTATACGATAGGGAGTTAGCCAATCAACATACTGCTAGGACTGTCGAAGCTGACATGCAGACAAACCAAGGCAACAGCGGCGGCCCGGTTGTCAACGATGACGGTGAATTGGTTGCGGTGGTCGAAGGACATATGACGGATGCGCGATCTGTCAGTTTATACATTGATGTGAGTGAAGTTAGGGCGTTCCTCGCCGAAGCCATGCCCTTGGTGAATGCGACGTCCGTAGAGTCCTTGATAAAAAGGGGGGAATATCATTTTGAAGCTGGGCGGATCAATCAGGCATTAGCCGATTTTACGGCCGTATTACGTATCGATCCTAAGAATGCAAACGCTCTTGCTTATCGAGGATTGATCTTTCTGGAGCGAGGCGATGATGAGACGGCGAAACTTGCATTCGAAACTGCGATTTCGATTGATCCAACTCTGTCGTTAGCACACAGTGGTTTGGCTCGAATAGCATCCAGTCGCGGGGATTTTGCAAGTGCGATTGAGCAAATTACTCAGGCTCTGGCTAATGTGACGAATGGTAGTGAATTAGCTGAGCTTTATAATGAAAGAGGTATTGCTCATAGGGATCAAGGAGACCTAATGGCGGCGCTAGCCGACTTGGACCGTGCCATCGCTAGTGATCCATCCAATCCGTGGCCCCATTTCAATCGGGGAGATGTACTGACCCAATTGGATCGCGACGCTGAGGCACTGCAGGCCTTCAAAAGTGCGACTGACATCGATCAATATCAGCCGGATTTTTTCTGGCTAATGTCTAGGCCAGCTCGAAAGCTCGGCAATCTAGAAGGAGCCTTGGCGTTATTGGAAGTTGCGATAGGAATGGATGCATCCAATCCATTCTATTTTGTTGACCGGGCAGGCGTGCGATTTGAGGCTGAGGATTTTCCAGCTGGCGTGGCTGATTTGCAACACGCTGTTGAGCTCGGTGAGGGAGATCCAGTTTTACATAACGACATTGGTGTACTGGCGTTCCAGATCGGAAACTTCCCTTTAGCACAATATCAATTCAACCAATGCGTCGCACTCGTTTCACAGGACTCGGTCTACTGGCAGAATTTGGGCGATACTGAATTGAAATTGCATGACTACTCCCTGGCCATTGAGCATCTGACAAAGTCCATTGAGCTGAATGCTGGTAGTGCGGATGCCTTTGCTCTCCGAGGAGAAGCTAACGCACTGCTGGGGCGCGCGGAGGATGCCAAAGGAGACTTTGACCAAGCACGAAAACTGCTTCCGGCAACGTTCACAGCCATGCATACTAAGTATTTGAAGGTTGCCAACCGCACAGGCGAAAGCTTAAAGGTGTATGTGCAATATCAAAAGCCGCGGCCAGATGGAATTAGCGTGTGGCATCCCAGCGATACCGGGACTATAGAATACGAGTTTGCACCCAATGAAACTTCGCTCCTGAATGACGAACAGGAATTGGTGGCTGGTACGGCTTTTAAGGTGTGGGCACAAGGGTTGGAGTCTGGAAAGGAATACGTTCGGCACAAGAGTACACCACTGATGTCGGTTAATTCGGCCGGTTACCTTTCATCGACCGATGAACCAGCCATCGAGCTGTACAACTTTGTACCGAATTGATTCTCGTTTTGACTTTGGAGAAAACAGGAAGCCATGTTGTCGCAAAATTTTTTTGATTAGGCGTTTGTTACTGCAAAGAAAATTCATGGCTACGTTTCGGAATGTTGTGAATTCATTCCCTTGAAATTCGCGCTCACGGAGTGCAAATCGGAGGTGGCAATGGCAGCTCAATACAAAACGACGAGGCAGCTTATCTAGAACAGTCTTCATCTAAGTGTAGCGATAGCCACAGTGTTTGATGTAGTTTCTACATTCGGGTTACTTTTTCAGCAGCACGGACGTATAGCGTGTGTTTTCAAGGAAATCATTGAGCAGATGTGCGAAAAAACGCTACTCCTTCGTGAAGTTT
>JAGQOY010000180.1 GCA_020427005.1 Planctomycetales bacterium | reverse complement strand
GCCTGTATGAAGTAAACCTTGGCTTCGGGATTTGCTTTGACGAGAGACTTGGCCATGGACAGAAGAGGAGTCACGCCAATTCCGCCTGCGATCAAAACGATCGGCCTGGCAACGGCCGCTGGATCAATCGTGAATTCGCCGCATGGCGGCCCCAATTCGATGTGGTGTCCCTCGTCGACTGCGTCATGCAAATGATTGGAGATCAAGCCGTCGGGTGCATCCGGAGCGAGACTCACTTCGCGTTTGACACTGATTCGGTAATGGGGCTGGCTCGCGCAATCCGAAAGGCTGTAGTTACGTGGTGACGTTGGTGTATGAGGATGATCGATGTGAACGGTGATGTATTGACCTGGCTTAAACGGTGGAAGCGGGCCGTCGTCAGCGGGTTTCAGGTAGAACGAGGTCACCAATGAGCTTTCAGGAACCTTCTTCGCGACGACGAATGTTCGCGTGCCGTTCCAGCCGCCGGGCAGCGAAGCCTGCTCTTCGTAAATCGCCCCTTCACGTCCGATGAATAGGTCGGACAAAAATCCGTATGCCTCGGCAACTGCTTCGACGATTTCGTCGGTAGCTCCGTCGCCCATCACATCTTTGATGGCAGCCAGAAGATTGCTGCCGACGATCGGATAGTGCTCCGCCTTGATGCCTAACGACACATGCTTCTGCGCGATCAGTTCGACGGCTGGCAACAACATGGCCGGATTATCGATGTGGGTGAAGTACGCACAGATTGCGCCGGCGAGCGCGCGTTGCTGACCACCTGTGTGCTGGTGAGCCTGATTAAAGAACGCTTTCACTTCAGGGTTGGCCTCGAACATCCGCTCGTAAAACCGTCGCGTAATGGTTTCCGCGTTAGCAGCCACCAATGGAGTAATACCCTTGACGATCCGGATCGTTTTATCACTCAGCATGGAGGTTGTTCTCAGCTTAGGAGATGTTCTTTGGGAATGAGTGCGGCCAAGCCAACTGGATGTCATCCAAACGTGCACACTAAGGTACACAATTGAATGTGCATGTCAAGGTGTATAATTATTGCTGCAGGCTGGGAATGGAATCGACAGGCGCACGTCAAGGTGCGGGTTCGCGACCACGGAAGTCTATCGATCGAGCGAGGTTTTGGAGCAAATCAAGCGATCAGAGCACCGTGACGAATGCATGTTGCTTAAACGTACACCCTAAGGTATAGTTTCGGCTCACTACGATTGCAGTTATCGTGGAACCTACATCAACTTCCTCCGGAGTGACACTTGAATGAAATCCATTTTGCAACCGCTTGGCATTCTCGCCACCGTCGTTTTTCTACTTAGCAGTACGCTTACCACCGCCAATTCTCAGCAGTCAGAAAGCAAGACCAGCACACCGAGCGAAGCAGGCAAGGAGAGGCTCGACGTAGCTCGAGCCAAGAAACAGGCCAAAATGCTGGACACTCTTTACAAAACGGCCATTGTTCTTATCACCGAGAACTACGTGGATGGCAAGGAATCCATGGCTGCAGGCGATGCGTTTCAAGCTCTGTTTAAGGCAATGAAGGACAACGAATTCCACGAAGTTCGTTTGCTTGATGCAACTGGTGACGCCTACGACCCAGATAACGATCCAAAGACTGACTTTGAAAAGGAAGCTGTCAAGGCGATTCTGGCTGGAAAGCCGATTTACGAGCGTGTTGTCAAAGAGGGAGATAAAGAGTTTCTGCTCTCGGCAACACCGATTCCCGTGGTCATGGAGAAGTGTACGATGTGCCACTCCAGCTACGAGAATGCGAAAGGCCCCATCGGCGCACTTGGCTTGAAGATTCCATTGGAGTAACAATCTGTTATTCGTTCACTTGGGATCGCCTTGACCTGAAGTCTGGCTATAGGTCGTTAAATTTTTGTCAGGGCGATCATTTGAACCGACGCAACCATCAGGCGTGGCGGTTATTTTTGTGACTCCGCAACATCTCGACAAATATGTCGCGTGCGCGGAGGTTTGGCTTCGTTTTCGAGGAAAGGATACACACTTGGCGTTTGGGCGTTGGACGCTCTAGTCGAACCATTTTCACTGTCGACGAATCAATGCCCAGTTTGGGAACGATGGTTGGTGGTCCTCCAGCTCTGACGATAGCCAGCAGGGCGGCAATCGAATTCAGCTCGACCGCTACGGACAACGTTGCTGACGCTTGCCGAAAACTTTCTTCAATAATTCTTCGCGTGCAGTAGCCTCTTGGTAGAAGCGAAAGCGGCTCCGTCGTAAGCGCAGCCAGACCAATCTTCTTGCGTTGGCTACAGTGGTGACTCGGGTGTACGGCTAACACAAGTTCCTCTTCAAACAGCGACTCGCATTCAAGTTCGCTGCCAGAAGTGGGCGAAAACGATAGTCCCAGATCCAACGTGGCTTTCATCAGCCGATCTTCAATTTCCGACGCCGCTAGTTCCTCAATTCTTAGACGTACTTTGGGGAATTCTCGGATGAATTGCGCGACCACTGCTGGAATCAAGTAGGCGTTTACCGTTTGGACAACGCCAATCGTTAATGAGCCTCTCAGCAAGTGGTCAAACTCGTGAAGCAAAGCTTCACCCTCTTCAAGAACATTTAACGCTCGTCGAGCAACTTCGCGGTACAGCTCGCCTGCTTGTGACAGTTTTACGCCGCGCCCCACACGTTCAAATAACTGAATCTCCAGCTCCGCCTCCAATTCTTTCATTTGCTGCGAAAGCGTCGGTTGGGAAACCAGAAGTTCTTCTGCGGCAACTCCGAAGTGCGAGTGTTCCGCTATGGCTAGGAAGTAACGTAGGTGGCGAAGTTCCATTGTCGACCCCTGTTATCCATAGGCAACGCCTATTAGTTCGATCGGAATTTGGTATTGGACCAATCAAACTAGCGTACTTAAAGTAATGTCAGTCAACAAGAAGCGGCAGTCAAATGACCGCTATGTTACGTCAATTCCACTCGTTTCCAAGGAAACAAAACATGTCGAAAGCTCTTTTCTTCCACGCGGGCTGTCCGGTTTGTGTAAGCGCTGAACAAACGGTAGCTGATGCACTCAGGCAACCCGTTGAGAAGGTACATTTGGGCGAAGTTTCGCACCGCGTCGCTGAGGCAGAGAGCCTAGGCGTTAAATCCGTGCCGGCGCTTGTAATCGACGGGCAAGTGTTTCACATCAATCACGGAGCTGATTTGTCAGCACTGAAATAAAGAATGAGAATCCGGATTGAGTCGATATTTGTAGGCCGCCCTCAGAGCTTCACCTCTGAGGGCGATTCAAAACAGTGGACATCTGCCATCTTCAAGCAGAGCGTTGATGGCCCCGTTCATGTGCATTGCGAGAATATCGCCGGTGATCAGCAAGCAGACCTTGTCCATCATGGCGGACGGGACAAGGCGATTTGCGCTTATGCTGTTCAGAACTATGCATATTGGATTCGCGAGTTTCCTGAACTCGACTGGAAGGTTGGTAGCTTTGGTGAGAATCTCGCATTGTCCGGCGTCGGCGAGCCTGACATCTGCATCGGGGACTCATTCGAAGTGGGATCCTGCCTGTTACAAGTCTCGCAGCCCCGTCAGCCGTGCTGGAAGCTGTCGCGTCGTTGGGAAATCCCAACGCTTTCTGTTCGCGTTCAACAAACCAGACGAACGGGCTGGTATTTTCGAGTATTGAGAGAGGGCGTGATCAAAACCGGCCAAACGATGAACTTGATATCGAGGCCACACCCCCAATGGACGATAGAGTCCGCCAACGAGATCATGTTCGCCAAGCCCCGCAACGATGAACATGATCAAGAGCTCGCTGCCTGCAGTTTGTTGTCAACTTCCTGGCGAGAAACGCTCGCATCGCGCGCACGATGGAGCGAGCACGAAGTCATAGACAGAGAGCTAAGACGGCTAGGCAACTAGGGTACTGGCATGATGAGACTCAATCATGCAGCCAGTTTCCGACTTTTCGATTTTTCTACAATGGCATAGCCTCGTCGTTTGAGCTCGATTCTCTGTTCTGCCGTCAGGCGAACCTGTGTAACCAAGTCCCTGCAAAGCAGTTCCGCTTCGACTTCGGGTGAATGTCCGCCAGCAAATTGAGCCGCAACGTGTTCGACAATCGCTCTGAGAATTCCGGCCGCCACAACAACGTCGAAATGCAGTATTGAACCGTCGTGTCCCGTAGCGTAGGTGTCATAGCAGTCAATAACCATAGCATGCCATCCTTGTGAAAACGTATCGTGTCTAGTTGTCACGAGTGCTCTCCTGCCTAGAGAAGAACGACTCATTGCTGACAGATTTGCAAATGCTATTCAATTGCTTTTCGATCGGCAACGATCCTGGGATTCTGCAGAAAAACTGATGCAATCGCTAAAGTCGACGCAAGCTGCCATCGGTTCTAACAGCCGGGCGGTAAACGATTGCGAATGATTTTAGTGGTGGGATTACCAGGCATGATGGTATCGCACCACATCTCGCCTTCAAAGACGTATCTTACCTGAATCGCATGTGCTTCGTCCGCTGCATAGGCAGCTTCGGCAGTCGCAAGCGGTACAGTTGCGTCGGTCATCGCTGATTTCAATTGAACGTGCTGCACTTGAGCTCCCGCTGCCAGGTCAGCGAACAACTGCAACACTTGGTCTTTGGCCCATTCGGCCTGCAGAATCTCAGGCAGCGGCACATTGTTCTGAAGATCTTCGAGGCTCAGTTTTTTGGTCGTCATCAGCTTGGTAATCCTGGTCGTGAGAAGGCAGGCATGAGCAGAATCGCGTTTTCGGGGGCTGGGCATACGTAGCGACACATGCCGCAGCCTGTGCATGTTTCTTCGTTGACGATTGGCTTACCATCAGTAACCGTTATTGCGCCATTGACGGGGCAACGTTCACTACACACGGTGCAAGTGGTGTGGTGATGCGCAAGACATAGATGCTCGGTGACCTTCGCAGTGCCCATGATCGGTGGGAGGAGTTTGGTCAGTACTCCAGGTTCGCACGCTTCGATGCAAGGAAAGTCTGGACACATCATGCAAGCCGCTGTGTCCGCTTCAACAATCGGTGAACCGGCAAGGCTACCAAGTCGCTCAGGTGCTTTGCGGATCGCCTCGTAGGGACAGGCAGTGATGCAGCCGCCACACCGCGTGCAACCAGATAAGAATCGAAACTCATCGATTGCTCCGGGCGGACGAAAAACGGGCAACGTTCGCGATACCGATCTAAGCCCCAAGTTGGTCGCCGGGACCGGGTCGATGTTGATGCCGGCGATGTTGCGAGGTTTCACCTCGGACGATTTTTCTTCGCTTAGCTCTGAATACTTCGTCGGATACCGCATGACCAGCGGAGGATACTTGGTTGATGGAATGAACTTCCACACGCGGCCTTGCAGCAGATCTCGCCGACTTTGATTCGTTTTAGTCGACCCGAACAAATAATCTAACGCAGCCACGGGAAGCTGGATTACCACGCAAAGAACATGCCACAAAGCCGAACAAATTCGAGCACTGAACCTGCCGTCTCGATTCTTCATTGAGGCGTTCCAACGCCTACTTCTGCGGTCACCACATCGAGCGGCGGTAACATCGGAACAACTTCGGATTCCGGCATTTGATCGAGCGTGGCGGATGGGGCATGGCACTGAACGCAATTGGTCCTCCATGGGTGAGTTGACTCCATGCCGGCCCAGCCATGCGGACCGCCGTGGCAAGCATTGCAGTTCTCGCGCATCCAGCGCGAGTGTGGGATCGTCGGCGGTGCACCCTTGTAGGCTCGTTTTCCTTCTTTGGGTGCCGGCAAGCCTACGAATGTTGTTTCAACTGTTGCATCAATCGATTGAAAAGGTGTCGGTGCCATTGGAGCGTGACACTGAACGCAATTCGCAAGGTAAACATGCGACATCACACTGGCCTTCAAGCCCGCTAACTTCACACCGCTCGAGTGACATGCATAGCACGCAGCGTCGTTGGTGTTTTCAACTAGGTGAGGAATGATCGGCGGCGCACCATTGTAAGCACGCCTTGAAGCACGCAGTTTGCTTGATGCTTCTTTCTCTGATTCGCTCGGTTCGATCTTGGTGTACAAGTCAAACTCAGGCTGCGGCAAGCTCTGCGGAGTGGCTTGCCATGCCTTGGTTGGCCCCATGGCTGTACTCGCGATTTCCGCGTAGCTCAACGCAGGAATCAGTTTGGCATCTGCAACGGCTGATTCAGAAGGCAGCAGGTCAACAAGCTCTGATTCGTTGACTCCGTCGGACTTGGGGACGCCATCGCCGATGCCGACGAAGAAGCCGATGACAGCCATTGCGATCACAGAGGAGAGAAAGACCGTAATGAACCGGCTCATGACGGCACCTTCACTGGAGTCTTTTTCACCACGCGAACCGCACACTTCTTATAGTCTGGTTGCTTCGAGAATGGGTCGTGTGCTTCGAGCGTGCAGTTGTTGATCAACTTCGTTTCGTCGAAGAAGGGCACAAACACTGTTCCGCGTGGCGGTCGTCCGCGCCCATCGATCCAAACGGGCAATTCGCATGTTCCACGACGTGATTCGATAACCACCTTTTCACCTTGGCGAATGTTTGCCGCTTTGGCGTCTTCGCTGTTCATTTCGACGTAAGCGGTGGGCATCGCCCTATTCAGCGGCGATAGTCGCCTAGTCAACGTTCCCGTGTGCCAATGTTCCAGAACCCGGCCTGTACATAGCCACATAGGATAGTCGTCATCGGGCACTTCCGGCGGCGGTGCATACTCATGGAACCAGATTTGGGCACGGCCATCATTGGACGATGAGTGGTAAAACTCAAACTCTTGCCCTTTGGTGACGAAGGGGTCGTCAAACTCAGAGAACCGATAACGAGTCTCTCGCCACGAGCCGTCTTCCTGCTGGACCACGGGCCAACGCAGACCGCGAGCTTTGACATACTCATCGTACGGCGCGAGATTCTTGTGCTTCATCGTGGAGAACAAGCGATACTCTTCGAACAGGTGCTTATCGACGTTGGTATCGTAATAGTGCTCGAACTGCCAAATCGGAATTTCCTTTCCATTAGCATCCTTGATGGCAAAAATAAACTCGCCATTCTTATCCTTCATGCCTTCATGGCCCATCTCGAACAACTTATGAGCGATCGCGATCGTCATCCAGCAATCATCGCGCGCCTCACCCGGTGGATCGACCATCTTGAACCATTGTTGAGTTCGCCGTTCGCTGTTGCCGAACATGCCATTCTTCTCAACCCACAGAGCCGCGGGAAGTATCAAATCCGCCAGCTGAGTCGTGGCTGTTGGGTAGACGTCGCTGACGATCAAGAACTTGTCTTCAAGACCTTTCTTGTCGTTGAATAGTGCATTCAAGTTCGGCAGGGTCTGTCCAGGGTTGGTAACTTGGACAAACAACGTTGTAATGTCACCACCTTCAGCTGTTGGCTTAGTGAACTGTTCAAACATCTTCACCGTGTGATAACCAGGCACTTCGTTGATGCTACCTGGCTTAAGATTCCAGAAGTCTTCGCATTGCTCGCGATGCTCAGGCTTGGCGACAATACGGCCACCTGGCAACGCGTGGGCTAGTGTGCCGACTTCGCGCACGGTACCGCAGGCCGAAGGCTGTCCTGTCAGGCTAGTCGGCGCGTCGCCGGGACGACCGAAGTGTCCGGATAACAAGTGCACTCCATGAACGAGCGAATTGATGGCTGTGCCCATCGTGTGCTGATTCATCCCCATGCACCATAACGAAGTGATGCGAATGTCGTGGTTGCCAAACAATTCACCGAGCATGCGGATCTTTTCAGCGGGCACGCCCGAAAGTTCTTCGACGTGCTCTGGTGTGTACTTGGCAATTCGTCTGCGAAACTCTTCTTCGCTGATCGATTCGCCTTGGAGCGTTGGCGCGTCGGCTTCGGCACCACGGAAATTGCAATGCTTTTCAACAAACGACTTGTCGTAGTTGTCGTTCGCAATCAGCAGGTGCATGATGCCCAGCGAGATTGCCACGTCTCCATGCGGCTTCATTTCTAAGTAATCGTTGGCTGCATCGGTCGTTCGCGTTCGTCGCGTGCCGATGTCAATGATGCGCACCGTTTCTCCACGCGATCTTCGGTCCGTTACGCGCGAGAACAGCACTGGGTGCATCTCGGCGGGATTGTTTCCCCAGGTGATGAGCACATCGCATTCGTCGAGGTCTTGATAACAACCAGCCGGTTCATCGACGCCATAAGTTGCCAAGAATCCGGTCACCGCCGACGCCATGCACAACCGTGCGTTGGGGTCGATGTGATTATTGCCCAAGCCGCCTTTCATGAATTTCTGCGCTGCGTAGCCTTCGGGAATCGTCCATTGACCGGAGCCGTAGAAGGCGAATGTCTTGGGCGAATCGAAGATGCGCTTCGCGACGATTTCGATGGCTGCGTCCCATTCGATTTCTACTAGCTTGCCCTCTTTGCGAAGCAGTGGCTTAGTGAGTCGATCTTTGCCGTAAAGGATGCCGCCGACGTGGTATCCTTTGACGCACAGCAGGCCTTTGTTGACATCCGCGGCCTTGTCGCCTGCAATCGCGACGACACGACCCCTTTCGATGCCGACTTGTACATGGCATCCCGTTCCGCAGAATCGACAAGGTGCCTTGTTCCAGGAAAGCCCATCACTCACCGGCAGATCGTCCACACCCTCGTCTGCTTGCACGACCGGTAACGACGTGCCGCTAGTAACCATCGAACCGGCTGCGACCATCGCAGCGGACTTTAAGAAACTGCGACGTTCGGAATCCATTATGCTTTTTCCTAATTGAATCTTCATTAATTGGCCTGATGATCTTCATCGAAGGCGACCATTGCGACGGCCAAGTCAATCACGCCAGGCAACTGCTGTACCGTGTCCCAAATTTCCTGATCGCGACGCTTCGTTTCAGAATCGATGACAATCGCTAATTTACTGCCCGCCGACTCGCCGATGTCGATCTCCGGGATTTTGCGCAGAACCGCAATCGTATTGGAATGCTCAGCGACCGAAGACTGAAAGGTTACAATAAGTCCGCTGATTGGCACCGCGCTTGCTTCCCCAAAAAGTAGTGGCATCGTTGGAAACTGAGGTTTCGCTAACATGCACCTAAGTGTATACAATAGCTGTCTTCTGCGAAACCTCATTTGGAACGGAAATCTATGCCGCGAATCGCCAGTTTGTTTTTCGCAGTTTTGTTGTGTTTATTCGCTTCGATGGCTTTAGCGGTGCTCTGGCAATCGGTCAACAGCGCCGATGCGCACGCAAGTCGTGTCGCTGAAGCTCATATGTCACAGGCTTCTGCTAATTGGAAGGAAGCCCATCCCGTCATCATTCGCAAGCCCTCTGGACCACCGCGAATCGAGCTGGCTGGGACCGATCCTCAAGGTCGTACTGCGAGCGTCGCATGTTCAACCTGTCACAGCGTTCGCCAAGCCAATCTCGAAAACAAGGCTGCGGCGACACTCGATGAGTTTCACCAGGGTATGACGTTTAATCACGGAAACATCACCTGTTATGCCTGCCACAATCCGAATGAATCCGACGCTCTGCGGTTGGCTGACGGCAGCTCTGTGGCTTACGAGAATGTGATGACGCTTTGTTCTCAATGCCACAGTAAGCAAGCTGATTCTTTCGCTCATGGTGCACACGGTGGCATGAATGGCCACTGGGATTTGAGTCGTGGTCCTCAGATGAAGAACAACTGCATCGACTGCCATGATCCTCACGTGCCGAAGTATCCGAAGATGATCGTCGGATTCAAGCCGAAGGATCGCTTCAACGAGCCGTCAAACTCGGAACACCAACAGGAAGGGACGGCTGCGCATGACAAACACTGAGCCAAACAACACCCAACAGGCTGAATCCAGCGCAAATCGCTCTTTACCGATCGTCGAGAATTTCACGCGCCGTGCGGTTGTGAAGGGGGGCTTTGCAACCCTCGGAGCCGCTGCTTTCGTGGCAGCTGTCTCGCCGCTTCGGCAAGCCGCCAAGAGCACGACTGCAGTCGAGTTCATGCAGCAGCACTACACGGAACTATCGCCAGAGCAGAAAGCGGATGTCATCGCTCGCTTGGAAGCTGAAACCAAGGAAAAATATGGCGCTGACGTTACCATCGCCGACGACCGTCCGATCCCCGGAACCAAGTTCGTCTACGCGATCAACCTAAGCGTTTGTAACGGAAACGGCAAATGCGTCGAAGCGTGCCACAAAGAGAACAATCACGATCGCTCAACGAATCAGTCGTATATCCGCGTTATCGAAATGCCCAAAGGCACGATGGATATGGAAAAGGGTTCGACGACCTACTCCGGCATTGTCCCCAAGGACGACAAGTTCTACTTGCCTGTTCAGTGCCAACAGTGCGACGAGCCCCCCTGTGTAGAAGTTTGCCCAGTGAAGGCAACATGGAAAGAGGAGGATGGGATTGTCGTTGTTGACTACAACTGGTGCATCGGCTGCAGGTATTGTGAAGCGGCCTGCCCCTATCATGCGCGGCGTTTCAACTGGAAGCAGCCTGAAGTCCCTTCAGAAGAGCTCAATCCTGACCAGAGCTATCTGAGCAATCGAGTGCGGCCCGTTGGCGTCGTTGAGAAGTGTACCTATTGCCTCCACCGCACGCGGCGCGGCAAGTTGCCAGCTTGCCTGGAAGCTTGCCCGACCGGTGCACGCGTCTTTGGCAACATTCTCGACAAGAATTCGAACATCCGCTGGATCCTTGAGAACAAACGCGTCTACATCCTCAAGGAAGAACTCGGTACCAAGCCAGCGTTCTTCTACTATTTCGATTGAGCGACATGAGTAGTATTCACGTAAAGCAAACGGCCATTACAAGCTACCCCAAGTTCATTGGACGAGCGCTATGGCTAGCCACTGAAGGCTCTTTCGCGTTTTACGCCTGGATGACTGTGCTCACGGCTGTTTTCCTGGTGGGTGCTAACGCGTGGGCGAATCAAGTTGCCGGCGGCATGATCACGACCAACATGACCGACCACGTCAGCTGGGGTTTGTACATCGCGAACTTCACCTTCTGCGTTGGGCTGGCAGCCGGTGGAGTGATGATGGTCATTCCAGCTTACCTCTACGATGACGAAGAGATGCATAAGGTTGTCATCATCGGTGAGGCAGTCGCGATAGCTGCGATCGTGATGTGTACTCTGAGTGTCGTAGTCGACTTAGGTCGACCGGATCGGTTTTGGCACTTGATTCCGGGAATCGGCAAGTTCAACTGGCCGATGTCGATGCTGACCTGGGACGTGATTGTTTTGAATGGTTACTTGTTAATCAACTTGCACGTCGTTGGCTACCTCCTCTATATGCGATATCTCGGGCGCAAGCCGAATGGCTGGTGGTATCTCCCCTTTGTGTTTCTGTCGATCTTCTGGGCCATCAGCATTCATACAGTGACTGCGTTTTTGTACTGCGGCCTTGGAGGTCGCCCATTCTGGAACAGCGCACTGCTAGCGCCTCGCTTCCTGGCCTCCGCATTTGTTAGTGGCCCGGCCTTCATCATCCTTGTAATGAGGGTGTTGCGCGTAACGACAGGCTATACCGCGCCCGCCAGTCCGGCACGCACGCTGATTCAAATCATCCGCGTCGCGATGACGATCAATCTCCTGATGCTCGTCAGTGAGATATTCACTGTGCTCTATACCGGCAGCGCCCACGCAGCGCCTCTCAATTACCTGTTCTTTGGCGACCATGGGAAAAACGGCTTGGTGCCGTGGATTTGGACAGCCATCGGTATGAACATCGTTGGTACGGCTCTGTTTTTCACGCCAGCAGCTTTGGAGCGCAGCCACATACGAATTTTGGCTTGCTTGCTAGTGATCATTGGGATTTGGATCGAGAAGGGTATGGGCTTGATTGTGCCCGGCTTCATCCCATCAACCCTGCACGAGATCGTCGAGTACGCGCCGAGCCTACTGGAGTGGAAGGTCGTGGCTGGCATCTGGGGCTTGGGGCTAATTATCCTCACTTTGTCACTCAAGCTCATCGTCAATGTGTTTACCGGCCGCATGCACACTGACGAACCAACGACTTGAAATTCGTTGAATGCTCTGCCGTTTCTCCCCTCTTGAAACGAGAGCACAGCGAATGGTTGGGACACTTACAGCATCAAGCTATGGATTTGTCGGTGCACTGTCACTTGGTGTCATCCAAGGATCGATTGCCTTTCGAGTTCGAACCGATTGAGTTAGGTCTGCTTCGCCTGTGGAAGCAGAGTGACGTTCTGCGTAATGGCTTGCCATGATCCGCGAAAGGTAAACTAGATCTTCTTCGCTGACATCCACGAATGAATCGAGCGACCGTACTGCTTCAATTAAGTTGCGATGATCGTCTTCTGAAACCAAGACGTTTGCGGCTTCTTGAGGAGGTGTCCTTTTTATCAACACTGCTGGATAACGTCTCCAGCGAAACGGAAAGTTAATCAGCACGGCGAGTACCAACATAACAACAGCATTTAGGCCGACGGGGTACAGGACATACAGATAGCCAAGATCGCCAATCGCTTGGCCACCCATCACGGCAGTGAAAGCGGTCGCGCCGCCTGGTGGATGAATGCACTTCAATTGGTGCATCACGCCGATCGACGCACCCACCGCTAATGCAGTTGCAAGCACGGGGTTCGCAATTAGCCGCGCGCAACTCACTCCGATCAGAGCTGACACAACGTGGCCACCGATCAGCGGCCATGGTTGAGAGAGTTGCCCGTGAGGGACCGCAAATAGCAGCACCGCTGTCGCCCCCATTGACGCAACGACGCCAATTGCGGCCCCAGATGGCAAAAATGAAAGTGTGCACCAAAAGACACAGTAAATCGCGATAGCTGAGCCAACCGCCGAGATCAACTTTTCTTTGAGGCTTACTTCAACTAGTTCAATACCTAACCATTTCGTCGCCTGCATTCCGGGCTCGATTCTCGCGTTAAATCCATACCCAGTGACTGGCTATGTCCGCTCATAGCCAGTTTCTTGGGCATTTATCCAGACGACTTTAAGTAACCCGGGAGGAGCGTCAACATCAGTTGTCGACTTGGAGGGTGAATTGATGATCTCTTCCGAGCTATCGCTCCATTTTGAGACCCACTACCTCAAACTAAAATGGCCATCCAACATGCTGTCGCAACTGTCCCACCAACAAGCGTCCATCCCACGCGTTTGAGCTGCTTTGCGGGCGGTGGGGCATAGAGTAAGTACCAGGACATAGAAATCATCGGCAGCGTAACGATGGGAATCTGGAAACCTGCCCACGTGAGTGCCGCAACAGCGATCGAAAGACCAGCAATGACACCCCAATGTATCGCTCGCGACTGACGCTTCTGGGACGCAATGACGCCCCGAACTGCGAGCGTTGTAGCTCCGAATCCAATCAACCATGTCCCCCAAGCTTCCATCGTCAATCCAACGGGTTCATCGCCGGCAAGTAAGATGGGAACACATGGGACTGACAAACCGATGACACCCCAGAGCTGTCCGCCAAGCGTGCGATGTTTGCCGGCGATCGCGAGCACGAAACAGGCGATGGCAAGCGCGCAACACAGGACTAGTGAGTATCGCACGCTCGTCGATCCTACAACCACCGCGATGACACCTCCCGCAATAGTCACCGTTAGCAGTACTGCCAGCCTACGTTGTGCGGCGGGAGTCGTGCGCTGAGCTCGTGCACCTCGATGACCAAGTGCCACGAGCAATGGCTCATGGGCCAGGAAGCCCGCTAACGAAGCTACCGCAACACACAGGCCCACGACCGTCGGCCCGGTGACCAAAATGGCTGTCACGATTGGAATCGCAAGAATGGCGTAGGCCCCGTGCTCCTTCGGCTTCAAATTCGCGGCCGTTTCAACCCGAGACATTTTGACTGATTCGATGGTGGCTGTGCTCATTTTCTCCGGGCCTCGGGTGCGAGTCTTGGCTACGTGTCGGAATTCATCTCATCCAAGTATATCGCATTGTGCACCTGCAGGTGCACAATTGATCTTCAGAAAGGTACCGCGGTGAAATGTCACGCGTCCCAACCTACGCTTGAGGTTCGAGCGAAGGGGTTTTCAGCTTAGTCGGGCAATTTCAATTCGATTTCGAGTTTGCCGACTAGCGAGGTTGCGACAGCCAGAACGATTCTAATGGCGGCTAGCTCGAACAAAGTCGATAAAGATGATGTGCTACTCTCGACTTTAGGCGGGACCCGCTGGAGGAGTCTGGACCAGCTTTCTGAGGCGAAGGTTCTTCGCACAAGCCGGCATCTTCTTTCTAGTGGCTCCAAACGATGGATGGAATCATCAGATGCGACATAAACAATTCCGCTGCTCGACCATTTGCGCAATTGGACTTGCCACTCTGACGTTCGCATTTTTAGCCCGCCCGGTCGTGGCGCAAGAGACAAACGCGAATGGATCTCAGCCCCTCGCGATCTCATACGCAAACCCTGAAGTGCCGACCGATTCATCGCAAGAGATTGTGCAGCCGAAACTGGTGATTACTCCGTGTGAAGAATGCGAGAAGCAGGCGAGCAAGACTAAAGACGCTTTGAACGCTGCCATGAAAGATGCCTACAAA
>JAGQOY010000179.1 GCA_020427005.1 Planctomycetales bacterium | reverse complement strand
CTGCAAGTGCGAGTCGCACGGACATATCGCGTGCGTTTGCAAGGAAATCATTGAGCAAATGTGCGAAAAAACGCTAGTCTTATGTGAAGCCTGTCGGATTTTCGCAGAATAGGCTTCCGGCCTGTCAACAACGAGACAGGCTAGAAGCCTATCCTACATTTACGAAAGCGGACTCCTATTGTTGGGCGACTCGCTGACATCCATGCGGGCTTATTGTTCCATGCCCAACTGCTGCACGACAAGTTGGCTGTTTGCAAGGTACATGGTATATCGTTATTCCAGGTCGATTGTAGCCTCCAAATGTTGATTAGAGGTTAGCGTTTGAGATTCGGCGAGTGGCATTTTCTTCCCAATGGATCCACCGTATCGAAATACGAAGAACCAAAGTAGCAGCATCACCGCTAACATAGCCACGATCTCAAGATAGCTTTCTATCTGAAGTTTAGTTCCCAACTGGCGTATGGGCTGTGAAACGGCATCGCCTCGTTCTTGGACAAGCAACCACAGATCGCTTTTGGATCGATTTTCGTTGGCGTTGGCTCTCGAACGCGGAAGTTGAACCTGTTGCATGGCTGCTATCCAGTCCCCTGCGTAGACTTCGCCCCCATCAAAACGTGATGCGGGATCCTGGTATTTGACCATGCCGCCCGACTTCAGATGCTCTAATTGGCTGCGATCGATTTGTGGGACAGCGTTAACGCGCTGAGTTTCTCGAGATCGTCTCTCCAATTCTGGCAAAATGGGGTGATGGAGTAAAATCCCCTCTTCGTTTCCCGAGCGTCCATCGACTAACGCAGCGAAACGATTTTGGTCCACTTCACTACTGTCGGCTAGCAGCTCAAAATCCCCCAAGTTGATCGTTAGTGTGATTACCCCAATCGGCTGAGCAGCATCCGGCGGAATCCCAGATTCTGGGAGAGAGGATTCTGGCCAAACAGGTGAACTGACGCCGACCTTCCAGCGTCCGGTAGTCGTACTGCGGAAGACGCTGGAGAGTCGTGTTCGCCGTGTTGGTTGGTAGCTGTCAGCAGCAAGGCTAGGATCACCATCGCTCGTTAGGCCATTGAAATAACTTCGGTAGGCAAAATTGCGTCCTACTGGACTCTGGCCCTGAACTTCGTCGGGATCGGAAAAGCTTATTCCGAGATTTGTGCCGTATCGATCGTTAACAAAGACGCTGTTGAAAATGGCCGCGCCGTCGCCATTTCCCTCCAATGAATACAGCGCCTGCAACCCGCGGGTAATGTACTCTTCCAAACGAATTCGCTCTGGAAGTGACCGCAGGTCCTCTCGCACTGCATCATGACTTCCTGGTTGTACAAGTTCCAACAACGGCACTTTCCCCAGGCTGGCTACGCTTTCGATTAGTTCTCTTAGGTCTGGTTGCGCGGCTTCCGCCTCTACAAGTTGAAAAAGTGAGTCGATTTCTCGTTCTAGAGTCCTGGCTGCAAACATCGCGGCAAAATTGTTGCTTTCAAGGCTTCGCTGTTGAACACGTTCGAGCGAATCTTGTTTGGCCATTGAGATGCTGCGAGCCGAGAATAGTAGAATCAATACAAGCAATAGCATCGGGCCAATGATTCCAAGTATGTACAGAGGTTGACGCATTCTAGCCTGGTCGCGCTGCTCCAAGGCTTCAATCACCTGCTGGACGTTGGAGTATCTAATGTCGGTTGAGCGGTCGAGACACTTGTCAACAATTTGACACATGGTTTTGTCAATTCCACGCCGACGATAATGCAATTTGGGACGTGGCGAGTTTTGGATAATGCGTTGATAATGCGCCAGCCTTTCGGGTAAGTTGGCTGCAGTGTCCAATCTCTCAACTACCTCCGGCGTACGATATGGCGGACTCCCAACAAGCATCGTGTATGCGATCGCTCCTAGAGCGTATACATCCCATTGGGCATCAGGCATAGAATTCAGATCAGCCTGTTCGGGCGCCATGTAAAATAGAGTGCCCAAGCTGGGAGTTTGCTCATCCAACATTCGGCTTTGCCCAAAATCCGCCAGCCGAGGATTCATGTCGTGATCCAAAACTACGTTGGCCGGTTTCAAATCGCAATGCAACACGCCTTTGCCGTGGGCGAATGTAAGTCCATTGGCAATTTCCTTCAGCAAGGCTGAAGTATGGGGAATGGAGAGGGCCCCGTGAGCGCGTATTAGATCCTCTAGGGAACCATTTTCGAAATACTCCATTACATAAAACGGAGGCTCTGCGTCCCAGCCAACACCCAAAACTTGGACAATATGTCGACCCGTGGACATATTAACCAAGTTCTTTACTTCTCGACTAAGTAGTGACCAGTTGATGCCGCCTCGATGAAGATAGAACTTGATGGCTACCTTTCGACCAGTGTTCAGGTCTCGAGCCAACCACACCTGTCCGAATGCGCCTTGACCTAGCAGTTTCTCGATCCGAAAGCCAGGGATATCGGCTGGCGGTCGAGTGGCATGCATGCTCATCTGCTCAGCACGCTGCAATTCTCCAAGTGACTGCTGTTGAGTGTGATCTGAGTTCATCTGCATTCCGTTACTTTGGACATTCCAAATTGATGGAAATGATCGCGCAGGTTGTCGCAAAAACTTGCACTCACCGATTGCTATTTATGGGCCAAAGGTCGGCGAGAGCAATGTTAATTATCTAGATATGCCTAGTATTCGCACTAACTAAAATTTTAGGGCAAGTACTGCTTTCGGCCACAATTTGAAAGGTACTTGCCGCCACTTTGCATCTCAATGCCAAGTGAAATGGCTGCACTGCGTTCAGCATAAATCTATTCTAACTGACGTTAATACGATCAAACTGATAAGTGAGTATGAATCTTGGGCTGGATAATGAGACAATAAAACGAACCAAACAGGGGCAACTGACCGGCACAGATGGCGTTAGCACGGCGGTCTAGCATAATGGGTTGGCGAGTTCTTCGTTGGGCCTCAAAGGTCCGTGCATTAGAAACCCCAGAGCGAGAAATAAAAAAAGGCGAGACCGATTCAACCGAACCGGCCCGCCTCACACGGGGGGTGAGAAAGCTCATGCTTCCAGAGCAGGCTCCGCTGCTCCACTTTTACTGTAGGTCAAACTTTAAGAAAAAAACTAAGACTGAAAACCATCTAGGATTCAGTAGAATTCAGCGATTTGGTTCTAACGGTTGAATGGAATAGTCCAAAGAATAGAAATGTGGAAAACACGCAGAGGTCGCATTTAGTCATGTAAATTACTGTTGAAATACACAAAGGCACAATGAATCGACTCAAAATGCTATTGGGTAAACCTGATTGACTGTGGTACTTTGCGCTTGACCCAAAATAGCTGCGAGGATGTTATCTCAATCGAACTGGAATAACATTCACAGGTTGACATTGAACTGGCATAAGGAGGAGCCTTCATGCAATTGGTTAGCATGGACGTAGACCGCGTTGGAAATCATCATCCCACTCGCTTTGGCCCATTTTCACCTGGGCTAAACGCCATTTTTGGCACGCGAGGATCTGGAAAGTCGACGTTGCTTCACTGGTTACGTCAAATGGCTTGTGAGGATGGCCACGATATTGCTGGGCACCATCCTAGGCAGATAACGAGCCCCTATTTTGGTGAGCTTGAATTCCGCCAGCAGAATCACCGCTATCGCCTTCATGTTGACACGCATGGCAGAGTCAATTTCGTGTCTCAGGATCGGTCCACAGGACCACAGCGTACATTTTACCGGCTGACCTCAGAGCAGCGTGCGGTTCTTGAAGGAACTGCGACAGCCCAACATTTTATGGGCGATGAAACGGCACTGGAATCGCTAGCTCATAGTTTGGGTATTCCTAACTTCCACAACGAGGTGGAACGAAAAAGCCGGACTGATTTAGCTGAACGAGAAAACGTTTTGCAGAGTCGACTTGCAAGTCTGCAGGTGCCAACATTCTCCAAACACGCCTTGTTAATGCAGAGGCAAGAACTTGAACATGAACTAGCAAAAAGTCAGGGTGCAACTTCGTTTGTCGCTAGAGATGACCGGCAGATTGAGTTTGGCCGACTGGATAATCGCTATATCGCAGTTGATAACGATTTGCGTGCTACCATGGCACAAATTGACCGGCTCGAGCGTGAATTATCGGCTGCTCGTGCTGAACTTCAATTGCTGGATCATGGCCATCCGACAGTAGAAGTGGGAGAGACTTATCTCCAGCAGTTGCAAGAACTTGACGCACGTCTCGATCGCTGGCGTCAAACACTAAAGGACTTAAAGACATATCGCGAACGAGTCGAGCACAATGCGTCGGAAGCGCAACTGGATCAACAAGTAGGTGATCAGTTGTCGGCAACCAAATCAGCTGACCCTCGTGCTGCGCTGAGATCATTAGAGGCACAGATTGTTCATACCCGCGAACAACTGGATGATCTGGTTACGCGCTATCAACATATGGACGAGTTGCGTCGTACTGATACGGCAGCTCGTCGGGAAAATCCACGAGAATACCGAGTTTTGGACCGTGGAGCGAAATCGTATGGTCCTTTGTATGATGACCGAAAGGATACTTACAACTTCTCCGATCACGTTCATTTTGTGCCGGACACAGCTGGCTTGGCTGAGAACCTGCGTTCAATGCAGCGAGATTTATATGAAGTATGCCAACAACTGTCGCGGCATGAATCCATGGCTGCCAGTGAAACCTTAAAAAAACAATCGCTCCAATTGTCGCGATGTGAGTCGGAGTTGCTTCAATCTGTTGAACAGCTGATCCAAGAGCGAGCAAACCTACTCAGGCGAATTGCAGACGACCGGCATTTATCTGTTGACCAGCTTACCCTCGCGTTTGGTCAATGGTGCCAATGTACGGACCATCCGCATTTGCACCAATGGTTGATGGAGGAGCAATCGCACAATTCAAGATCGC
Source organism: Planctomycetales bacterium (assembly GCA_020427005.1). Classification (GTDB taxonomy): domain Bacteria; phylum Planctomycetota; class Planctomycetia; order Pirellulales; family Pirellulaceae; genus Aureliella. Next base: position 9,680 of record JAGQOY010000179.1, on the reverse strand, counting down.
AACAGGTTGATGCCACTGCCCGCCAACAACTAGTGGACGATATCAGTCGACTCGAGGGAGAACGAAAACGCGCAAGTTTGCATGCTGAACAATGTCGTCGTCAACTGCGTGATTCCGATGCTCAGCGCAGAAGTATCATTTCGACACGAAATGAATTACCTCAGGTTCGACGCCCCGCAGAGATTGAACTTGATCTCTCAAGAATCGTTAACGATTTGCGTGCCTACGATGAAAGAGAGCGGGTGGAAACCGAGTTGCTGGAGATTCGCAAGTCTTTGGCAGAATCGACCCACAGCCTCAGCAACCGCGATTCATTCGGTTCCAGAGGTTCCTTCAGTCAATTGGTAGATCAGCATGTGCGCGCAATCATGGGTTCTGCCAATGGGCGCTTTCAGCGTGCATTTCATTCGATACCTACTTCCATTAGGCATCGCTACGACCTTATCGATGGAGAAGTATCGGAGATTCCAGGACGATTCGAAATCGATCGTAGCGAACACGGCGAAGTTCCCGGGTCTATTGTGCGTTTAGCTATGCGTCTCGCGATTATGGAGACAATGCGTGCCCGAGGGCAACATGTGCCACTGCTACTAGATCAAACAATTGATGGATTGTCTCATGATCTGCAGCGGTCCACTATTGCTTACTTGAGTGAGGTTGCAGCCCGTGGGCAACAGATTCTGATACTCACCGATAATTCGAGTGTTGTCGGGTATGTGCAAACGCATCACGGTTGGGTCGGCAGTTTACAAGCTTCTCAGACACATCCAGGCAAGGATGTTAATCAAGAATTGCTCGGTTTCGCGAATGAAAGTGAACTTGAAAAATGGCACTCAGCGAACGTCCATCATGGGGAGAATCCTAATACAACATCTTGGGATTACTACCTATCGTCCGACTCAGCCATTGAAATGTGTCCTGCACTCGGCGAGACTTTGTCTGCGGAACTGCGTGCCCTTGGCTTGCGTTATGTTGGGGATCTAATCGCGGCTGACCCTGTCTGGCTTTCATCAGCAGTTGGAACCAGCCGAGTTGCTCCAGAGAAATTTGCTCGGTTGCAAGCCCAGTGCCGATTATTGTGTGGTGTTCGCGGATTGCGTCCCTTTGATGCACGCCTGTTGGTTGGAGTAGGGATTGGCTCTGTGCAGCAATTGGCTCAAATGTCCCCTACACAGTTGCTGGACCGAGTTGAATCGTTCTTATCAACGGATTCGGGACGTAGATTAATGCACAGCGGCAATAGTCATGAATTGTCGCGGATCACAACCTGGATCGCAGCTGCCGGTGCACCGCAACGTTTCCAATCAGCCAACGGAAGTAGATTTAACGGCCACGGAAATGAATACGACCGGTTTGGCGTGTCGCGTCCAAGTACTTTCGGCCGTCAGGATAATCGTAATTCAACCGCTCGCAGTGAACGTAATGGTTACGAAGAAACGGGCCGCCGTCGTCGCCAAGAATCTCGCTTGAAAAATGCAGCGCGTGCGGAACGTAGTCGAACGGGAGGTTCATCAACCAGCCGTAAGCGAGAACGGGTTAGAATTGCGGGCACGAGCAATAACTCTTCGTCGAGCAACAGCGGAAAGCATCGTTTTTACTTGGAACTGAGCAGTCCAGTAGTTGATGCTCCGTCAATTGGTCCACGCATGGCGTCGCGATTAGAGCAATGCGGTATTACGACGGTTCAGCAGCTTATTAACGCCACTCCAGAGCACTTAGCCGAACGACTCAATATTCGTCGTGTCGAAGCAGCCACAATTCGTTCATGGCAGGAACAAGCACGGCTAGTTTGCCGTATTCCAAATCTCCGTGGGCACGATGCGCAGCTCTTGGTAGCATGCAATCTGACTTCTCCAGAGAGCTTGGCAACCATGAACGCGGAAACGGTTCTTGCTGCAGTGTCAGCCGTCGCGCATACGGCCGATGGACAAAGAATGTTACGTGGTAGCAAGGAACCAGATCTAACTGAAGTTAGAGACTGGATCGCTTGGGCGGCGGCCTCTCGAAGTCTGAACGCTGCGTAAGCGAATCGCGACCGACTTATTCGTCTCCGCTCGTCCCGGGATTTGCGGGGGTGAAGGGTCGGAGGTGAGTTGCGGTGAGGAACGCGGGAAAATGATTTTGGGTACTTGAGCCGACGGCGTTAGCCGCGGGTCTTTCGCGGAAATGGACGGTAGTCACCCGCGGCTAGCGCCGTCGAGTCAGGCAGGAACACGATGGAAACACCGAAGTTATTTTTCCGTAGTTCTTAAAACGTGCTTCGTCTTCCCAAGTTGCGGGACTGCATCTACCCCCTGAGATACTGATACATTATCAAGGCAGAGGCAATACAGCTTTTGTGAATTCCGCCAAGCTAAACCAATTCACTTCAAACTGGCGTTTCGCATCTTCAATCGGAACATCTACCACAGCGCCTGCTTCGGAGTAACCCGCATTGTTCCACAAGCTGCTGTGGCATTAGCCTTGAGCGGTTGAGAGCTCAATAGTAGACAGAACACGCAATTCTGGTAACGAGCTCGAGCCTCGCTCAAACCTCCTAAAATTGATGGCTCAGTTATCTTAGCCTGCTCCGTATCACTTCACGTATGGTCAATGAAAATCTCGGCTGCGAATTTGAAGACCTTCGACTTGTTCCGACAAGTCTTCGATTCTACCTACAACCAAATGAATTATGCCATCACGGATTTCAAGCACCCCATGAGCTAGCCAGGCATTGGATCTGCGTGCAACCTTATAGTGACGCTGCCAGATTTCTTGTTTAACAACTAAGTTTATGACACCGGTTTCATCCTCAAGCGTCACAAAAGTAATACCCTTTGCGGTGCTAGGTCGCTGACGCATCAAGACTAATCCGGCAACATGTACAAAGCGTCCATCGATCAATGACTTTAATTCGCTGGCCGCAGTGACACGTAGGCGATTCAGTTGTGACCGTACAAATGAGATGGGATGGGCCCGAAGGGAAAGACCAGTAGTCTGATAATCAGCATATACTTCTTCAATCTCTTGCATGGGTTTTAGCGAGTCAGGGATCGGTTCGTCGTCGCACACACCTGCAGCCTCGAATAGGGCAAACGACTTGGGCTGCTTCTCTTGCCCGAGCGCTTGCCAATAAGCGGCTCGTCGATCACCAGTAAGATTTTGCAGTGCACCAGCATCTGCCAATCGAGTTATCATGGCTCGCCCAAGTTGGGTTCGACGGGTGAATTCTGCTAGATCATGGAAAATACCCCCGGATTGTCGCTGAGACGCAATCTGCATTCCAACCTCTTGGGGTAAGCCTCGAATCTGCCTTAGCCCTAATCTAATTGCATAATGGTCCTCGTTACGCTCCAAGGTTGTATCCCAATGACTGTCGTTAACGTCTACGCAACGCACTTCAACACCATGCTCTTTTGCGTCGCGAACAAGTTGGGCAGGGGCATAGAAGCCCATTGGCTGACTGTTCAACAAGGCCGCGCAGAATACTGCTGGGTAATGATGTTTGATCCAACAGGAAACATATACCAGCAGAGCAAAACTGGCAGCGTGGGATTCCGGGAATCCGTACTCGCCAAAACCACGGATCTGAGTGAATACTTGTTCTGCAAACTTTTCTGAAAGTCCTCGTTCTTTCATTCCCGCCAATAGTTTTTGGCGGAACTGATCAATGACACCCGGTCGACGCCATGCACCCATGGCTCGGCGAAGTTGGTCAGCTTCGCCGGGCGTGAATCCGGCCGCAACTACTGCTAAACGCATGGCCTGCTCTTGAAAGATTGGAACACCCATTGTTCTGGATAAGACTTGGCGGATCTCATCGGTTGGATATGTGGGCTGAGTACCGGTCTTTCGAGCTTGCAGATAGGGATGCACCATTTGCCCCTGAATGGGGCCGGGACGAACAATTGCAACTTCGATCACCAAGTCATAAAAACAACGAGGTTGCAATCTTGGCAGCATACTCATCTGAGCTCTGCTTTCGATTTGGAATACTCCGATAGTGTCCGCTCGGCAAATCATGTCATAGACCGCTGGATCTTCCGACGGAATGGTTGCCAACGTTAGACGGTTACCATAGTGTTGGTCGATCATTTCGAGACTACGGCGAATGGCACTCAGCATTCCCAAAGCCAGACAATCTACTTTTAGTATTCCCAACTCGTCGAGATCATCTTTATTCCACTGAATGACTGTACGCCCGTCCATCGAGGCGTTTTCTAGTGGGCAAAGTTCGCACAACCAACTGTCAGTCATGACCATGCCACCTGTATGTTGTGACAGGTGCCTCGGAAAGCCGATCAAACTCTCAACAAGATAAATAAATCGGCGTCCCACATCCGACGCAGGATCGATTCCGCACTGCTCGGAGTATTCACGCAAGCCAACATCGCTGAGACGGGAATCGAACAACTTGCTGAGCGAATCAATCTGGTCAAGCGAGATTCCTAGAGCCCGCCCACAGTCGCGGATTGCGCTCTTGGTACGGTAGGTGATGACCGTGGCCGTCATCCCGGCCCGATGACGACCGTATTTTTCATAAATGTATTGCAGGACCTCCTCGCGTCGCTGATGCTCAAAGTCGACGTCGATGTCAGGGGCCTCGTTTCGTTCGCGACTGATAAAACGTTCAAATAGTAGATCCAATTGACTCGGGTCAACCGATGTAACCCCCAAACAATAGCAGACTGCACTATTGGCAGCGCTGCCTCTACCTTGACACAGTATTCCTCTCTCGCGTGCATAACGAACCAAGTCCCAGACCGTCAAGAAATATGCCTCGTAGTGCAATTCCTCGATTAAGTTGCACTCGTACCGCAACATTTCGATGACCCGCGGTGGCACTCCCTGAGGATACCTGTGCTTCGCTCCGTCCCAGGCCAATCGTTTCAGATATTCCATTGGACTCTGGCCATCGGGAGCCAGTTCAATGGGATAGTCGTATCTCAATTCCTGCAAATCGAAACTGCATTGCTCTGCAACTTCGCGTGTACGACTGAGTGCTTCCGGTATGTCGCGGTAAATCGCCCGGAGTCTATCCTTTGTACGAAGATGGAATTGAGAATTGCCGAGTCTCTGTGTAGTAATATCGTTAATTGTGGTTGCGAAACGTGTCGCCAATAAGCAATCATGCAAAATGGCCCTCTCAGGAATATGGTATTGTGCTCCTTGAGCGGCCAAGGTTCGAACGTTTGAATGCAGGCTTAGCCATCGATATCTCGCAAGTTTCGCGGAGTCGTCGACTCCCAAATGAAACTCAGTTAGCAGTGATCCACGTTCACGAAATATGTCGTTGAATACTCCCAACCATTGGAGCCACGCGGCATCGTCCAGTGGATCAAATTCCAGTGGCCCCAGGGGGGGGCGGGAAATGCCATCGGACTGAGCTCCTAGAACGGCCTCTAGATTGCTCGACGAACGGAAATCGTCGCAATGGGAATCAAGCTGATGATTCACACCGCCCCTTTCCGTGACTTCCCAAGGCAGAGCTTGCTGCTCGTCAAAGAACTGCATATCCGCCGGTGGCAACTGGTCGATCACCGGTTGCTGTAGCAAAATCCCTGCGTTTAGGCCTGCATTCAGTTCAGCAATGTCCTGCCAGTAGAGTTGCGAGGCCCCCTTTTCGCGTCTCAAGCGAGCACGAGTTATTAAGCGTGATAACCTTGCATATGCGGCCTTATCCTGTGGCCAAACCACGATTGGGGGTCCGTCAACTGGGTGCAGTTCGGCTCCTACGATTAGTCGAACGCTTGGAGCATCCTTGGCCGCACTGAATGCCCGCACAACGCCTGCCAAAGAATTGCGATCCGTAATGGCAAGTCCACGATATTCGAGTTCGGCTGCTCTTTGAAATAGTTCATCCGCATGCGAAGCACCTTCCAAGAACGAAAAGTTACTCTTGCAATGTAATTCGACGTATTCCATGCAAACTTCATTTGCGGGAAGTGATCGCTGAAGGAACCTGGAGGAACACTGTGTAGAGCGAAACTAGGCCAAAAACTTACATTGCCGATGAAAGGTCTCGAGAACCTCAATGTCTGAATCAGGCCGTGTGGCGGATTGAGAATGCGTAAGATTGGTCGCAATCCAACCACGTATTTTTAACCATTGTGCTGCGGAGTGTTTGTAGGCTGGAACGGGATCACGAAATGCGAAAAAACCAAGATACTGCAGCCAATCATTGAGTTCGAAAAAGTCGGCATTGCCTTCCAACCACATTTGGTCGCGTTTTGCAAATAGGTCGGGTGCCATGGTGCTTAGTCCCAGCAGATAATCACTACCGTACATGACCATATCGATTGCCAAATCATTACCGGTAAAGACATGGAATTCTGGTCGAACTTCATCCCGAACTGCCAATCTTTGCCATTCCAGGGCACGATCCAAAGAGCTATGTTTGGCACCCATACATTGCTTGATTTGAATTAACTGGCGATAAACATCCAAAGTATAGATCTTTCCGAATGGGGCGAACATTTGCCCCAGTTCAAATCCAATAAACCGTTCTGTAGCTGCTCCCAGTTGGCTGTACGCAGCTACCAATTCGTCGTCTGGTAAGCTCGTCAGGCCGAAGGACTGAAAGATTACAGGCGTGCCACCGCAGGACTGAATGTTTTCGATTTGTCGGAGATATTGATCCAAAGCAAATTCCGAACCCGGCAGATCACCTACAAACGCACCGGCAACAAACTGTCTACCATCGGCTAATGATTGGGTCTCCTGCAAAACAGAGAGTCGAGTTCCCTCATCAATCAGGTTCGCATAGCCTGTATCCATGTTTACTGCTGGAACCAGGCCTGCGTCTAAAGTACGCTGGGTATGGGAACGGAAGCCTTCCCAATCAACCTCGTCCGGCGCTCTGTAGGGAAGCAGGATAGCTGACATCCCAAGGATTCTTCGACAACGTTTCCAACTTGGGACTTTTTCGATTGAGAATGACATTCTACCGACTTGCTGTTTGTGTTACTTCGCTTTCAGAACTTATTAAAAGACAACTCGGTTTTATCGCATCCAGCTACAAAGATCCTCTTCAAGCTCTAGCAAATTGCCGCGTTGATGTGTAAGCGTAGCTTTTCGAAACTCTTCTAACAAGCACCAAAGCCGGTCTACGATGTCAGGTCGGCGCGAAGCAATATTACTGACTTCCCACCGATCATCAGGCTTTACGAATAACTCCGAATTTAGGCCATCCTTACTGCGCAACAGGCTCCAGGCGGGGCAACGCACCCAGTCCTCGGCTTCTGACTCGGTGACCGCCAATTGCAAATGTGGTGGCCAATGTTTGCTATTTTCCGGTGTTTCGAACTCTAAAACGTCCCGGCCCCAATTCGAAGAGCCTGAATTCTCAGCAGGATGAATCAGGTAATTTGCAATCGACTCACCAACATCAGGTAATTGGCAAATCTCGGCTCGATGACGGCCCAACTCCAGAACTCCAGGCACATTTACCATCCAAGCACAATTGAGTTGTTCCTGGCGCAGGGGGACGGGAACCTGGCGGCCTAATTTGCCGCTTTCACCCAGCGGAACACCTCCCAAGCAGAGCACTGTTTGCAACCAAGATTGGTCGGCTGGTGAGTTTGAGAAAAGTTGAAGTAATGAACCAATAGCCTCATCTAGAATGCAAACTTGAGCTGCCGCAACCTGTCCCCAGCCGACTACCAAATCTGGGTCGGTGGATTTATCAATTCGCAATACCGGTGGGGAAACATCGGAAGGCGGTTCTGGATCCTCCGGATCGATGAACTGGCTTCTCAATTCCAAAGGCGCGTCCCAGGGTAAATTTAGTCCGCGACTGTGAATCCAAACCAAGCCTTGTCTTGAACTGGAGTTCATCCATTGCCCAGCTGCCCAAAACAATTCTGCTGCATTGCACTCTGTCGAATCGGTTACTGCCTCGCAATTTTCAACGACATCTATGAGAAGTACTTCTGGACATCCAAGGCTTTCTGCCAAACGCGCCGCCACTGGCGAGTCCGTCAAAAAGGTTGCCTGCAGCCCTTGACTGGCGACCCTTTTCCAAAGCGAAGCACTACCAAGTTCATCATGAACATGCATGTCACCGTTTTGCGTTATAGCCTGTAATTGCGGGTGATTGCCCCGCTGAAAGGCATGTGTTGACGTCCAGAGGCTAATTAGCTGTTCATGGGTCGAGACTGAGTCCAAGTAGCAATTGTCGAATACAAATGACCTAGCGATCATCTGATCCAAATTCGGAGTTATTGCCGTATTGGAGCCGTAGCCACCAATTAGATTCTGTCCCACCCCCTCAACTGATATTACAAGTGCATTCTTCATTGGGACATTATTGCCGTTAAAACTAATTTTTTCGTTACAAGGCGTAGGAACACTTAGAGACAGCCACGGGCTTATGGCTGATAAAGTCTAGCGATGAGCTACGGTTTGGTGAACGCACTCATGCTTCATGGGCTCTAAAGTTGAACAGAAACTCCAGAAACGCCAGAACCGCTAGTCATGTCGAATCACGAACCATTCACTTCGATCGTCCCCGGACTTTTCGACCCATTTGAATTGCCCTCAGTACCGGTTCTGACCAATCCCAGCTCGGCAATCGCGGAAGTACAGGTGGACTCCATACCCACCTATTCATCCGTAGAAAAACCTCTTACAACTCGGGTGTGGGGTACAGATTTCGCACATGTCAATATGCAACAGACGCTTGAACTGATTGCAGATAGCGTCGAGCACCGTCGTCCACAGTATATGATTACAGCCAACGTCAACTATTTGATGTTGACAGAACAATATCCTCGATTGCGAGATGTCAACGCTCGTAGCCTGGCGGTCATAGCAGACGGGAATCCTATTGTCTGGCGAAGCAAGCTAACGGCTTGTCCGTTACCGACCCGGGTTGCTGGTAGTGACCTAATCATTGAAGTTGCGAGACTGGCCGCGGATCACAGCTACAGGATCTTTTTTCTTGGGGCCGCACCGGGAGTTGCCAGAGCGGCTGCGACCACACTGCAACATAGTTTTCCAAACCTACAAGTCGCAGGCTGCTATTCCCCGCCGTTTCGAGCTTTGACTCAAGCGGAACATCAGCAGATGATTGATACCATACGAACTTCCAGAACCGACATCCTGCTAGTTGCATTCGGCCAGCCCAAGGGTGAGCTTTGGATTTACGATCACCTAATGGAATTGAACGTCCCGATGAGCATTCAATTAGGAGCCTCCTTCGATTTCTTGGCAGGCACCGCCAAGCGAGCTCCCGAGGCCTGGCAGAGACTTGGCTGCGAGTGGCTCTATCGTACACTGCAAGACCCACAACGACTAACAAAGCGCTACGCGTCAAATGCACTTTACTTAGCCAAGCAGCTGTTTTTGGAGCTGCTCGGAATGAAGCAAAGCAATTGAATATCTGCAGTTAACCAAATAATTCGGCCACGGGAGTTCCTCGATCCGTGATGGGAACCGGCCTGTTGCCGTCGTAAAGTTCGCCCGTGTAATCGATCCCCAAACTGTGATGTACCGTAGCATGGAAATCAGGTATGGAAACGGGGCGACTGACGATCTTCTTGCTAGATTCATCCGTCAGTCCTATGGCTCCACAATGCTTCAGTCCGCCACCTGCTAAGACGAGCGAAAAAGTTGTAGACTGATGTCCACGGCCTCCACCTGCGTCAAACTCTGCAGGTCGCCCAAATTCAGAGGCGACGACAATCAAAGTCTTGTCCAAT
>JAGQOY010000017.1 GCA_020427005.1 Planctomycetales bacterium | reverse complement strand
GTTTCGGGTTGGGACGTTTATTCCTACCGGCCGCCTTAGGGACGAAAAGTTCGCCTCGACGAACCGCCCAAGTGCCATTAGACTACTGGGTTCCCATGATATTGATGGGCATTTAATTGGCCGTGTTTTGGTATCTCTACTGTGATCTTAATCCTCAAAAGCGATGTTACCGAACAGCAGGTTGCGCATGTAATCGAGCGTGTTGAGTCGATGGGATTAAGAGCCCACTTGAGTCGCGGTTCTCAGCGCACGATTGTGGGAATCATTGGTGAAGAAGACAAAACTCGAGAAACACCTCTACGTGCTATTCCGGGCGTCGCGGATGTTATTCCGGTTCTTCCCCCCTACAAATTGGCAAGTCGGGAAGCACACCCTCAAGAAAGCGTCGTTGAGGTTGCGGGCGTCAAGGTAGGTGGGGGGTTTTTGGCGATGATCGCCGGCCCTTGTTCGGTTGAGGAACCCGAACGCATGGACCGAATCGCCAAGGCAGTTAGAGCGGCGGGAGCCAATATTTTTCGTGGAGGGGCGTTCAAGCCTCGAACTAGTCCCTACGCATTTCAGGGCCTAGGACTTGAAGGGCTCAAAATACTTCAAACGGTCGGTCGCAAATATGGCATGCCGGTTGTAACAGAAGTCACCGATCCGCGTGTGGTAGAAACGGTCGCCGAATATGCCGACATGTTGCAGATTGGAGCTCGCAACATGCAGAATTTTGTATTGCTTACCGAGGTTGGCAAGACTCACAAGCCTGTTCTGTTAAAACGTGGCATGTCCGCCACCGTTAATGATTGGCTTATGAGCGCCGAGTATGTGCTGAGTGAGGGTAATTCGAGTGTCGTTTTATGTGAGCGTGGCGTTAAGGGATTCGACAATGCCACTCGTAATTTATTTGATGTTGCCTCGGTAGCTTTGGTCAAACGACTTAGCCATTTGCCAGTGATCGTTGATCCAAGCCATGCTACTGGTCGCCCGGATCTGATCCCGGCCTGTTCATTGGCTGGCTTAGCAGTAGGCGCTGATGGGGTCCATATTGAAGTTCATGATTGCCCAGAGGAGGCCAAAAGCGATGGCCCTCAGGCACTGCTGCCTACCGACTATGATGCACTTATGCAGCGCATGAGGCAGCTCGCAAACCTTATGGAAAAGACTATTTCGCAAAGCTAATCATGGACTCGGCTAAATAGAAAAATGTAGAACAGTAGAACTTATTGCCAACGAACCACTAACGGTAACTGTTTGGGAGAAACTGACTTGAGAACGCCATTTATCGCTGGCAACTGGAAGATGAATTTGAATCGTCAGGGCGCAATGACTTTGGCTAAAGGGTTGGCTGAGGCGCTCGATTCCATCTCCAATGTCGAGGTTGCGATCTGTCCGCCTGCCGTCTATTTGTCGGAGGTTGCGGTCGCCATCTCGGGCACCTCGATTGGATTAGGTGCTCAAAACATGTACCACGTCGGCGAGGGTGCATTCACGGGCGAAATCAGTCCTTTAATGCTCCGTGACCTGGGCTGTCAGTTTGTCATCCTGGGCCACAGTGAGCGACGACAATTCTTCGGTGAAACAGATGCCACGGTCAACGCGAAAACCCAAGCCGCATTGGCCAATTCAATAACACCTATTGTCTGTGTGGGTGAAACACTGGAGCAACGAGAAGCCGGATCTACAGCCAGCGTAATAGAAGAACAAATTCGTGGCTCTTTGGCCGGCCTCTCAGCTGATCAAGGCTCAAGACTTGTGATTGCTTACGAACCGGTGTGGGCCATTGGAACAGGACGAACGGCATCGCCGTCTCAGGCCGAAGAGGTTCACTCCCAAATACGTCAACTGCTAAGCAGTCTGTTTGGCTCGTCCGTGGCAGATCTTATACGGTTGCAGTACGGCGGAAGCGTAAAGCCTGAAAACGCCGCTGAATTAATGAGCCAGCCGAATATTGACGGTGCACTTGTGGGAGGTGCATCTTTGAAAGTAGATAGCTTCGAAGGAATCATTCGCGCAGCAGGCTAGACGGTATCCAACTGGCCAAAAAAACTGTAGCAAGAAATGAACATCAATGCGTCCCAGACGCGTCTCCAAAATAGGTAGGGGAATTCAACATGCTGATAGGTGCGATAGCGCATTATTTCTTTGGGATCACCATCACGGTCCTGTCCATATTTCTTATCCTGCTGGTTCTCGTGCAACGGGGACGTGGTGGTGGTCTAACTGGTGCACTTGGTGGACCAGGCGGACAAAGCGCGTTTGGTACCAAAGCCGGTGATGTGTTTACTCGTATCACCGTCGGTGTCGCAGCTGCTTGGATATTTTTATGCGGTTGCGCCGTCTTCTTCCTCAAAACTGGTGGCCTCCCTCAAACAAACGTGACTCGGCAGCAAGCCACAAGCTCAGCCTCCGGCATTGGAGGTGGTTCGGAAGCATCCAATGGCACTACCGAAAGTACTGATAACGCCGCCTTGGAAGTGCCCAACACGTCTTCAAATGATACTAGCGCAGACTCAAGTCCAGAAACAACCTCGAGCCCTGAAACTGAATCGGCAAACAATACGGCTGACTCAACTGAGGAAGCCAGCGGTACAAACACTCCAGATTCCGAAGGTTCCACGACCAATTCATCAGATACTCCAGATGTGTCGACGCCCTGAGAATTTTTGCGAGCCTAGCATAAAACACGAATGAATAATTAGAGGAATCATAGAGGAGAGAACTGTAAGTGCTGCTCAGTATGACCGGACAAGGGCTTGGTCGCCATGCAATAGGTCCATGGCAAGTATCGGTCGAGCTGCGCGCTGTTAATAACCGACATCTGAAGATTCAATTGCGGATGAGCGATGGTTTACAGGGCCTTGAACAGCAAGTTGAAGCTCGATTGCGAATGCGACTACGCCGTGGCTCTCTTCAAGTAGGAGTGTACTTGTCTGGAGATATTGGCAACTCGCGGGGCCAATTGCAAGCCGATGTCATCAAGAACTATTGGCACCAACTTCAAGTCGTGGCAGAGGACGTTGGAGCGCGGGACGCTTTGAGTTTTCGGGACGTATTACTGCTACCTGGTGTCATTGATGAAGGAAAGCGGCTTAGCTCCGAATCCGAATTTGAACCCGAGTTGGTGTCTGCCGTGGAAACAGCTGTTAATAGCGCGATTGATCAACTCAACCAAATGCGAAGGGCGGAAGGGGACTCGATGGCCAGCGAGCTAAACCGACAACTTGCTCGACTGGAGGAACTGACCTGTACTATTGAGGGTCGCGCTCCTGCCGTAGTGGATGATTATCGGCGTCGGCTGCAACAGAGATTGGCGATGGTGCTATCTGACATGAATGTGCAAATTGGGGAGCCCGATCTACTCCGCGAAATTACCTTATTCGCTGATAAATCCGATATCCGAGAGGAACTGGTTCGCCTCCGCAGCCATTTTGGACAGTTTCAAAACCTGATTAATGATGCCGAAAGCCAAGGACGAAAACTCGATTTTTTGATTCAGGAGATTTTTCGAGAGTGCAATACGATTGGAGCCAAAGCTTCGGACAGTGAAATTGCCCAACGAGTCGTGGACCTGAAGACCATTGTTGAACAAATGCGTGAATTGGTGCAAAACGTGGAGTAGCTGTCGTGTCAGGAAACTTGATAATCGTTTCAGGTCCGTCTGGTTCTGGGAAAAGCACCGTTGTACGCAAACTGCTTGCCACTTGCGAATTGCCTCTGCAGTTAAGTATTTCGGTTACAACTCGTCAGCCGAGAAGTGGCGAAATTGATGGGCGTGATTACTATTTTGTGACACACGCTGAATTTGCCCAACGCAAAAGTCGAGGAGAATTTCTCGAATGCAAAGAGGTTTTCGGGCAAGGTGAATGGTATGGCACTCTTGCGGTTCAAGTTTATGAGGGATTGGATGCCGACAAATGGATGATTTTGGAAATCGACGTTCAGGGCGCCTTGTCCGTTATGCAGAAACATCCCGAAGCCATAAGTTTTTTCATTCATCCGGGCTCCTTGCCGGAACTCGAAGCTCGTTTGCGGCGTCGGGGCACAGAATCAGAAGCTTCCATCCGACGACGACTGGAGGTTGCAGAAGAAGAACTAACGGCTCTTAGCCATTACAAATATGAAATTATCAACCGCGAGATCGAGCATTCGGTTCGCGAAATGTGTCAGATTCTAGAACCTTATTCACACGGAGCGACCAAGCATGCTTGAAGCGCTAAAAGAAGAAGAGATTGTAAACAAGGTCGGCGGACGGTTTAAGCTTTCTACGCTTATCCAGAAGCGTCTAGTTCAATTGAACCGCGGAAGCCGCCCACTCATCGAAAACGCGCCAGAGAACAAGATGGAAATTGTCTTACAAGAGATTCTGCAAGACAAAATCTTCTTAAGTTCGGCCGGTGAGCTGGCTCTGGTTAGTGAACAAGATGACGGCGATCTACTTGACATGGACAGTCTAGAGTTTTAGGTCCAAGTGTTTCCTTGAAACAGCCATGGCAAAGATCCTTATCGGTATCGGCGGCGGCATCGCGGCGTACAAAACCGCTACCTTGATTAGCCGCCTCGTCCAGAGTAATCACCAAGTGGATTGCGTGGTCACCGCTGGGGGTCTGCAATTTATCGCGGCCGGTACGCTGACCGCCTTGTGCGGTCGGCCACCTGTTAGCGACACCTACGACTCTAGGTTCCCCTTAGGGGCACATATTGAATTGGCCCAAGACGCCCAGTTGCTGATTGTTGCCCCAGCCACGGCGAGGTTGCTGGCAAGCTGTGCGATGGGACTAGCCGACGACTTGTTAGCCACTTTGTATCTGGCCGTTGAATGCCCAGTGCTATTTGCGCCAGCAATGAACACAGCGATGTGGGAAAAAGTTTGTGTTCAACGTCACGTTGAGATGCTGCAGCACGACGGGGTCCATTTTGTCGGCCCAACTAGTGGTTGGCTAAGCTGCCGTCGACAGGGGCCAGGACGAATGGCTGAGCCCGAAGATATCTTGGCTGCGAGCGAGGAAATACTTCAACCCCAAAGTTTCAACTAGAGCAATCTTCACGTCAGAGTAGCGGGTTTCGGCAGTTTGATTAACGATTTCCGTGAAAACACATGCTTTAAATGGTACGACTCGCACTTGCTAACAGTTGTGCCGTAGGCAGTTCTAATCCCAAATGGCAAAAATCTTAATTACGTCTGGTCCCACACGTCAGTACTTGGACCCAGTCCGCTATATGACCAACGCCAGCAGCGGGCGAATGGGGGCCGCCTTGGCCGAGGCTGCCCTAGCTATGGGGCATGCGGTCACTGTTGTGTCAGGTCCAGTAAGCATACATTACCCAACCACTGCTCAGGTACACTTTGTAGACACTACAGAAGAGATGCTGCAGATTACCGAAGCTCTATTTGCGACCCATGATGGATTGATTGGTGCCGCAGCTCCTTGTGATTACATGCCTCGACAAATTCAGACGAGCAAGATCGCCAAGTCGGGCGAGCCACTCTTACTGGAGCTGATCGAAACGTCCGACGTTGTTGCCACCGTGGCTAAGCAAAAGCGGCTTGGGCAGTGGGTCGTGGGCTTTGCGCTCGAGACGGAAGACCAACGGTTTCGTGCGATTGTCAAAATGCAACGAAAGTGCTGTGACTTGATGGTCTCCAATGGACCATCAGCCATCAACTCGGAATTCAACGAAGTCGAGATTCTAGCTCCGGAAGGGCAAACCGTGAGCCGATGCGCCGGGAATAAACGCGAAGTAGCTGCGGCCATCTTGATGGCGATTGAAACTCACTTGATTTTGAAACAACCGGTAGTCAGAGGCTGCACTGCATGATTCCGCCTGAACTAACTGAAGTAGATCTAAGGGTACAACTGGGCAGGCTATCGCTGAAAAACCCCATCCTAGTCGCTAGTGGAACGTTCGGATATGCACGAGAAATGGAGCATTTGGTACAGCTTGATCGGCTGGGAGGAATACTTCCCAAAACGATAACGCTCAACGCTCGGCCTGGTAATGCGCCCTGGCGAACTGTTGAGACAAATGCAGGACTACTGAACTCCATTGGATTGGATAATGACGGTATCGATGCATTTATCTCGGGACACCTGCAGTATTTACGCGAAATTGACACAGCCATCATCGTGAGTATTGCTGGCAAGAGTCAGCCAGAATTTGTTGAACTGGCTCAGCGTCTCGAAGCTGCCGGCGGCATGGCCGCTCTCGAACTAAACATATCTTGTCCCAACGTTTCTGGAGGCGTCGATTTCGGCACCGATCCTCGTCTCTGCTTCGATGTCGTATCACATGTTCGCCAATGTTGTCAGTTACCCATACTTGCCAAGCTGACTCCCAATGTCACAAGAATTACCGACATTGCCCAAGCTGCTGCTGATGCTGGGGCGGATGCGGTGTGCTGTACAAATACCGTGTTAGGCATCGCCGTTGATTGGCGCCGTCGCCGAGCTCTGCTTGGCAATACGCTTGGCGGGTTAAGCGGTCCGGCTATAAAGCCGATTGCACTGCGATGTGTCTACCAAGTTGCCTGTGCCGTGAAAATTCCTATCGTCGGTATCGGTGGAATAGCCAACTTGGACGATGTTATGGAGTATTTGGCCGCCGGTGCATCCTGCGTGCAAGTTGGAACGGCCAATTACTATGATCCTACCGTTAGTCAACGCTTGGTCACTGAATTGCCGAACGCCCTACAAGAATTGCAGATCACATCCATCAAAGAGGCTGTTGGTACGCTTCACCGGAATCAATAGCTGTCGGCCTCGATTGTTCGTCAATCGCTAAGTGGCTATCCAATAATTTGTTTTCCATGATACTCGATGATCAAGTAACGAAATCAGTTCGTGCTGGTAGTACAGTCAACTCAGAATCTAACTCTAGAACGATCGCTTATGAGAATTTTGTCCGGCATTCAGCCCACAGGTCGGTTCCACTGGGGGAATTACTTTGGCGCGATTCGGCAATATATCGAGTTGCAAACGGAACACGAAGGCTTTTATTTCATTGCGAACTTGCATGCCTTAACAACTATTCGCGATGCGGAACTATTGCGGCAATTGACCTACGACGCTGCCTTGGATTTGTTGGCCCTTGGTCTAGACCCAGACAAAGCGACCCTCTTTGTGCAATCTGACGTCCCCGAAGTTTGTCAGTTGACTTGGTTGCTTATGACGGGCACGCCTATGGGCTTACTCGAGCGGTGCCATGCTTTCAAAGAAAAAAAGTCGAAGGGTCTGACTGCTGATGCCGGTTTATTCAACTATCCTGTGCTCATGGCAGCTGACATACTGGCCTACGATGCGAATTGGGTCCCTGTGGGGCAGGATCAAGTTCAGCATATTGAGGTCTGTCGCGATTTAGCGCTGAGCTTTAACCACCATTTTGGTGAGGCTTTTATACTTCCGGAAGCTCGCGTTCTAGCTAGTGCCGCAAAAGTGCCTGGCACCGACGGGGAAAAAATGTCCAAGAGTTACAACAATACCATTGGCATTTTCGAGGACGAGAAGGCCGTGCGCAAGAAAATCATGCGGATTCAGACCGACAGCCGCCCCATGGAAGCGTCCAAGGATCCTGAAACTGACCATTTGTTTCAGCTTTTTCAGCTAATGGGCAGCGAACAAGATATCGCCGACATGGCTCATCTATACCGTCAAGGTGGTTTTGGCTACGGCCAAATCAAGAAGGCCCTAGCTGATGCTTCTGAAAACTATTTCGCGGCAGCCCGAGACAAGCGGCGAGAGCTTGAATCCCGTCCTGATACGGTGCGTGACATCTTGTCCACTGGTGCAAAGTGTGCTCGGAAACAAGCTGCTGCGGTGCTCGCACGCGTAGAAACGGCGTGTGGAATACGCTCAAAAACCCTAGCCTAAAAAGACAACGGCATTTTTTTGGTGGCGTATCTAAGGTCATTCGTTTATTATCGTGGTTGAAAATCACAACCCTTTTAGTGTCCGTAGCAACTTGAATGCTTGCCTTTTCTGGAAACTAATAGACTCGAGTGGGCTTCCTTTTGCCTGGTTTTTGACAAAAACGGTCAGTCCCCGAATACTGCAGGGCCCCGAATATGCAGGGCCTACCGCTTGCAGTTTTAAAAAGTTAGCTAATCGATGTAGGCGTTGGCAAATACACTTTTGCATTCCATCTACGGATCTAGGACTTGAGCACATCCACTCAAACTCACCCAATCTTATGGGCGTCGAAGAGTTCTACGCACCCAGTTCTAGACTGTAGTGTGGTTGCACTTACCCATTATCTGCCTCCCTATATGGCGCGAGTTCTGCTTCATGCATCGCATCAAGTGCGCAACCTCGAAATCTTGCTCAGCGTCGCGCAAGAACCCAATCGACGGTACGAGTGCACTTGGGACGGCCTAAATGTTCAGGTTCAAAAGAGCATTATGCTCCGCCGGGCTTGGAAACATAAATTGGGATTTGAAGACGAACTGTACGTGCATTTTCCTTATGACACAATTTCTCGGTTGCGCCGAATTCGCCCCAATATTATCCTTTCATACGAACTGGGTTTTCGATCCTTAGCTAGTTGGTTCTACGCGAAATCTCACGGTGCGAAATTAGCATTGTGTGTTTGTGTAAGCGAACATACTGAGCAGGGCAGGGGAGTCATCCGTTATGGACTCAGAAAATGGCTGTTACGTCAAGCTAATGCCGTGACATACAACGGCCCTAGCTGCCGACGATACTTGGAGAAATTGGGGGTGGATACTGACAAGCTGCATTACTTTCCCTATGCCACCAGTGATCAATTCCAGTACCTCGGCCCAACGACCCGCCAACCACAAGATGATCATCGATTGCTCTACATAGGTCAGCTCAGTGATCGAAAGGGCATTATGCTGCTTTTATCGGGACTTGGTGAATACTGTTTGCGGCAGCCCGATCGTAAGTTGCATTTGACGATCATCGGTACCGGTGACCGAGAGCCCAACATTCGTGCGCTGCCGATACCCCATAATTTGAATGTCCGTATGTTGGGTCATCTCAATTACGAACAAATCTGTTCGGAGATGAGCCAGCATGGTGCGCTAATCTTCCCAACTTTGGCAGATGAATGGGGATTAGTTGTTAACGAAGCGCTTCAGGCAGGTCTCCCTGTCATTGGCAGTGTCTACTCCCAAGCTGTTACGACGCTTATCGAAGAAAACCTCAACGGCTGGCAATTTACACCTGATCAATCCGAGACGCTTTTTCATGCCCTGGATCAGTTTTTTGCCCATGACAATCAGTCACTGGAACCGCTTAGAGAAGCTGCTCAAAAAACGGTCAAGGATATCACTTCTCCCAATGTCGCCAACTTACTCGTGGATATGTTTCGCCAATTGCAGTAAACGATAGTCTCTTTCCTTCTGCAACGATCAGAAGAAAATCACTTAAACTATCTCACTATCCGTCGCTGATCCACTTCTCGAGAAGTTCACACAATGCTATTCCGAGACTGTGGATTCGTTACTTAGGAGCCGCTCAATAGGAGTCTGCATTGGAAAAATGCAGGTCAGGCTTCCAGAGTGTCTCTTTCGTGACAGGCTGGAAGCCTACCCTACGAAAATCCTGTCATCATTTTCCGCCGGCAACAAATTGAAAATGCAAATGGCGTCGCCAGTCCTGATCATCGGTGTTAGGGAAGTCGATACGCATGTGAACACCCCGTGACTCGGTTCTGACGAGCGCCGCCTCGGTCATCAAATGTGATACGGTCAACAAATTCTGCAGTTCCCAGCCTGCTACCGATTGAAACGTGTGTGGCAAGACATAGGTCGAATAACTACGAATGCCGCGGAGTGCTTCTTCCAAACGATCTTGCCTCCTCTGCACACCCACTAGCCGCCACATCAGACTCTGCACAGCGTTGCGAATATCCACCGTATCCAATGACTCATTCGACCGATGATTGCTCGAATAGGCTATGGGCAATGCTCGCAGTTCACGAGGCGACGCAATGGCAGCCTCACCCGCCAGTTCTCCTGCCCGCGCTCCATAGACCAGGCCTTCGAGCAAGCTGTTGGAGGCCAACCGATTAGCTCCATGTAGACCAGAACTGGTAACCTCACCAGCAGCCCATAACGCTTGGATATTTGTGCGACCATAATCATCGACTTCGACCCCGCCGATCATGTAGTGCGCACCTGGACGAACTGGAATCGGATCCCGCGAGGCGTCGAGCCCAAATTTCCTGCAGGCTGCCGTAAAGCTTGGAAATTCCTCTTGAACGCGGTGGGGTTCTAGATGATTGAGGCTGAGGTAAACACAGGGATGCTGCGTCTTTTCCATTTGCTTGACGATGGATTGACTCACCACATCGCGTGGTGCGAGCTCCAAACGCACGTCATATTCACTCATGAACCGATAGCCGTTGCAGTCGACCAAATGCGCTCCGGCCCCTCGAATGGCCTCCGTTACCAAAGTTCGAGAGCTCCCAGCTATATATAAAACGGTGGGATGAAACTGCATGAACTCCATATCTCGAAGCTTGGCCCCGGCGCGAAAGGCTACTGCGTGCCCGTCTCCCGTAGCCACCCGCGGATTCGTAGTTTCACGATAAACCTGCCCACACCCCCCGGTGCACAGAATAGTTTGTCCGGCCCACAACATGACTGGTATGCCGTCACCTCGAGCAATAATCGCGCCATGACACACGTTGTCAAGTGTCAGCAAGTCAATCGTGAATGACTGCTCCCAGATTTGAATGTTCTCTTGGCGACGCGTATGGTCAATCATGGCGCGCATGATTTCCTTTCCCGTGGCGTCACCGAGCGCGTGGATTATGCGCTCGTGGCTGTGGCCGCCTTCCCGACCAAGCATCAATCTACCATCCTGTCGATCGAACTGAGTCCCCCAGGCTATGAGTTCACGCACGCGATCGGGAGCTTCTCTGACGACCATATCCACCACGGACTCGTCGCACAGATTCCCACCGGCGGTAAGCGTATCTCGCACATGATCCTCAAACCGATCCTCGGGATCCCAAACACTGGCTATACCTCCTTGAGCATAGTTACTGTTGCTTTCCTGGATCTTGTCCTTAGTGACTACAATCGTGTGGGCCTGGCTCGGCACGGCATTGGCCGCTCGTAAGCCAGCTAGTCCACCGCCGATAACCAGAACATCGCAAAAATAGTGTGCTAATCGTTTTGGATGAAAGTCAATCAGGTACCTGGGTGAATCTGGACCAGCCAACAGAGTATCATGGGGGGAAGCCATGTTCGCAATTTCTGTGTCATGGGTGGAGGGGTTCAAACCGTGAAAACTTTCATGCCGATAATTGACCTGTTTTATACACTCAGGTGCGGCCCGGAAGTATCAACCATTGAGGCTGGCAATAATAGCCTGGCTTATAGGTTACACCATTTTACATCGGGCAAGAATCGTATCCCCGGCTGTCTTGCATTTCACTCATGCTAAGGGCCTACTTCATGAGCTTCCATCTCTATTTTCGCTCTCTGAGCCTGCTTTCCTGGTTCATCGGCACTTTTGCCGCGATTGGCACGGACGCTCAGGACTCTAAACCTGTCATTACACTACCTGAGTCCTGGACCTATTCGGCGCCCTTAATAGTCCCAGAAAATAGGCCTTCGGACATCAGTCACGCACAAAAGGACCCCACCATAGTTTTTGCTGAAGGAGCATGGCATGTGTTCATGACAGTCAAATTAGAGAATCGCTCGGCCATCGAGTATTGCTCCTTCCAAGATTGGCAGCAGGCAGACGCCGCTCCTCGCCATTTGCTACCTCTCTCTTCGAGTAACTATTTCTGCGCGCCCCAGGTCTTCTTCTATGAACCGCAATCGCAATGGTATCTGATTTACCAAGCCAGCATGCCAGATGCAAAGAAAATGTGGGTAGCATATTCCACCACCAAGACAATCTCTGACCCGAATTCTTGGAGTACCATTCGCCCCATCTTAGACGGAGGCCCAGAGGACGAACGCATCGTAGGAGGATTGGACTTTTGGATTATTTGCGATCATGAGAACGCCTACCTTTTCTTTACTAGCCTAAACGGTAAGTTGTGGCGCATGAGCGCACCTTTGGATTCGTTTCCGCACGGGTTTACCGAATGTACGTTGGCCCTCCAGGGCGAGTTCTTCGAGGCTAGCCATACGTATCGTTTACAGGGCTTGGATCAATACCTGACGTTGATCGAAGTGGACGGTCGTCGCTACTTCAAAGCCTTCATTTCTGATCGATTAGATGGAAAGTGGCAAGAATTGCTTACGCCCGCTGGCCTACCGTTTGCTAGCTGGAAGAATATTCATCCAGGCGACAATACCCAAAACTGGACCGATAACATTAGTCATGGAGAGTTATTGAGAAGCGGTTCAAATCAATTACTAGAGGTAGATCCTGCCAATCTGCAATTCTTATTTCAAGGAATGTTGGACTCACAAAAATCAGGCCTACCCTATGGAAGATTTCCTTGGCGTATCGGCCTACTTCGTCCAAACTATTGAGAAGCCGCCATTTGGACGCGATCTCTGTCCAACGCCGCGAAACATGGCATTGATGAGTTTCGAATTTTGCTGTCTCGTTGAAAGCCCCAAACCATGAGCCTACGAGCCACGTTTGATATCAGTTTGGGAACACCGTCCGGTCGATTGCTAGAGGAGATCGACGCTACCGTATGGGAACAACTGCTGCTGGCAACCAGGATGCCCCGCCACCCGTGGTTGTACAGTGCCTTCTGTACTTTAGAAATTGACTCTCCTCAGAGTCGCGTAGTGGTACTAAGGAGCGTCGACAGAGACCAACGGGTTATCCGTTTTTTTACCGACCTGCGTAGTCCCAAAATTCAAAATATTCTAGAAAACCCCAAAATCTCCTGGCTTCTATTCGATGCCACATCACTCATTCAAGTTCGCCTTCAAGGTGAGGCTACAATTGCTAGCGACCGACAAATGCTGGATGCTTGCTGGGAATCGGTAGATGCAGTGTCGCGCCGCAACTATATGGGTCTCCAGCCCCCTAGTTCTTCGTGTAACCTACCTTCCGCCAATTTGTCACCCGAATTTGTCGTTCGGGTCCCCACTTTGGAAGAAACTGAACCGGCCATTGAGAATTTCGCGGTCGTGGAAACTGTAATTCACAGTATGGAGTGGCTGTATCTGAAACCCAGCGGTCACCTAAGAATGTCTGCCCGGTATTGGCCACACCATGAATTGACTTGGTTGGAGCCGTAACTAGCGACTTCGTTTTTTCGGGCTTTTTCACGAACGCGCCCCCACAACGACTTCCTAGAATCGGCTTCCCGCAGGTGGTGCCCGGGTTGATGTCGTGGGGTTATCGTGTAGAAGTAACACTCTTACTGGTTTTGCAAGAGCGTCTACTGAATTGGTCCTAATAGGCCAGACGGTGCGAGTCCACCGGTTTTTTTGTTATCGCGATGTGTTCTTACTGTTAGTGGAATAGTGTTTCAACTAAATAACTTGATTCGTCAGGTCTATCTTCCTGCCAGCGGCAAACTGATGTTGTTGGCTGCAGTTATCGGACTGGTTTCAGGAATTGGAGCCATTGTTTTTCAATTCTTTGTGCAACTTGTTCAACATCTGGTGCTATTAATGGATGCAGGTGTGGAGGCCGGAGAAGCGTTGGCGGAATATTCTCCGTTCCCTGATCTGGAGACCCATCTCTCTCCGTTTCGCTTGTTATTGATTCTTACCGTGGGAGGTCTGCTTGCCGGTTGGTTGGCATGGTATTTTGCTCCCGAAGCTTCGGGGCATGGTACGGATGCTGCTATCGATGCATTTCACAACAAGCGAGGTGAAATCCGTGCCCGTACGCCTATTGTTAAGACGATTGCTTCGGCCATCACTCTTGGCAGCGGTGGATCCGCGGGAAGAGAAGGTCCCATTGCTCAGATTGGCGCTGGCTTCGGTTCATTCATTGCTTCACAATTGCGACTCTCAGCCCGTGAAAGACGCATACTGATGGCTGCAGGAATGGGAGCCGGTGTAGGCGCTATTTTTCGAGCACCGTTGGCCGGGGCAATTTTCGCTGGCGAAATCCTCTATCGAGACGCCGATCTTGAAGCCGATGTTTTGATGCCTGCCGCGGTTGCTTCGACGATTGCCTATTCCGTTTTTTGCTTTTCGCTCCCAAGCCAATATCGATTCTTGCCTTTGTTTGGTGAATTGGAGTTTCAGCTCACATCCTCTGCAGAGCTGTTGCCGTTCGCTATTCTGTCTGTTTTTTTGGCTGGCGCAGGCATTCTCTATATTAAGACGTTCTATTTCTTTCACGCGGCATTCGCGCGAATTGCTATTCCCATGTATCTCAAAGCTGCCGGTGGTGCCTTCCTGGCTGGTTTGCTCGCATTGGGGCTCTACTTTCTCAGTGGCCAAGATTCCCACATGATGGGAGTCCTGGGCAGTGGTTATGGAGTGCTTCAAGTCGCCGTATCAGAACCTCAGACGATAGCTGCAGCGACACTGTTTGCAGTCGCCTTATTAAAAATAGTGACAACGTCCCTAACAATCAGCTCAGGGGGATCTGGTGGTGTTTTTGGCCCCTCGATGGTGATTGGTGGTTGCGTAGGTGGGGCAGTAGGCAATTTGTTTGCAGTCAGCTGGAATACGCTGGTTACTCAACCAGCAGCCTATGCAGTTGTCGGTATGGCAGGCTTCTTCGCCGGTTGTGCGAGAGCCCCATTTTCTACGATCCTGATGGTCACCGAGATGACCGGGAGCTATCAACTATTGGTGCCCGCGATGTGGGTTTCCAGTTTGTGCTTCTTATTGATGCGTAAGCATACCTTATATGTCAAACAAGTACCGACTCGTTTGGACTCTCCCGCGCATCGGGGTGACTTCATTATCGATGTATTAGCGGGAATGCGAGTACAGGACGTCTATCAAAAGCATCGTGAAATCAGACTCGTTCATGAAGGCACCAGCCTTGATGACATTGTGCATCTATTGGCTGAAACGTCGCAACGTTATTTTCCCGTCGTAGACCATCAGCAGCATATGCTGGGTATCTTTTCTTCGGAGGACGTGCGCGGTTACTTGTATGACGATACGATTTGGAGAATTGCTAATGCGCGGGATGTTATGAATCCACGCGTGATTACAGTTACTCCTGAAGACGATCTCAACACGGCCCTAACTCGCTTTACGGCCCTAAATATCGACGAATTACCCGTGGTTGACGTCAATGATCCACAACGCATCATGGGGTTCTTGCGTCGCAAAGAGACAATCGCTGCTTACAATCGCAGACGCTTAGAACACAAGGTAACGGAATAGGTGCGGCTTGCACCGAAATATGACGTGTTGTTTTCTTGACATTGTTGATCGAACGGGCGAAAACACTTTGCTTCTACCGGCAGTTTGCTCGACCATTTTGATAACTCGCGGTGGCCGGTTCAAATTATACTATTTCCTTAATCACCTTGCCGTGGATTTGCGTTAATCGCTCTTCTCTTCCCAGGTGAGGGTAAGTCAATTCATCTTGACCGATCCCTAGCTGATGCAAGATGGTGGTATGAATGTCGCGGAAGTGATAAGGCTGCTCGATGGCTCGCAAACCGATCTCATCCGTTGCCCCAACAATAGTACCACCACGAATTCCGCCTCCCGCCATCCACATGGTAAAGCCCAGATTGTGATGATCGCGTCCTTTGCTTGACTGTGCTTCAGGCGATCTACCAAATTCTCCGCCCCACAACACGAGAGTCGAATCCAGCATTCCACGTCGTTTTAGGTCCTGCAATAGGCCTGCTACTGGTCTATCCGTTTCAGCTGCCATACGATCGTGGTTTTCGACGATATCCGAATGTGCATCCCATTGTTTGTTACCGGGACCACCGCCAGAAACCACCACAGCAAAGCGGACACCACGCTCAATCATGCGCCGCGCGAGTAAACAGCGGCGACCATAGTCATGTGTGGGCTCTCGTCCGACTCCGTACAAATCTAACGTTTCTTGGGTTTCTTGGGAGAGATCAAAAACGCCCGGTGCCTCCTGTTGCATGTTGAAGGCCAACTCGTAGGAGTCGATCCGGGCCTCCAATTCGTTATCTTCTTCAGCCCTAGCTGCTTCATTTAAACGCTCTATCAATTCGATCGTTTTTCGTCGTTCTCTAGTCGAGATTTGACTGGGCAACTCCAGATTAAGGATTGGCTTACCTGCTGCTCTCAACATGGTAGGCTGATGCGCCGCCGGCAAAAAGCCGTTCATGTACATGGGCTGCCCCGCTTCCAGCGCACCGTCTGGATCGGGCATGACAACGTAACCCGGCAACGAATCGCTTTCACTTCCCAACCCATATAGCACCCACGATCCCATGCTCGGGAATCCAGGCACAATTCTGCCCGAAAACAATTCGTACTGAGCCGCTGAGTGAACGACTACATCTCCATAGCATGAGCGGATAACAGCCAAATCATCCGCACATTTGGCGGTCTCTGGAAAAAGGCTCGACACCTCAATGCCACTGTTTCCGTAAGGCTGATAGGTTACATGCGATCCCAGCAACTTGGCGTCCGCTGCAACGAATTGGTACTTTGCCTCTCCAAATTCCACAGGTCGCTTTTGACCATGCAATTTGTTTAATAGCGGTTTGGGATCAAACGTCTCAATATGACTAGGACCCCCAGCCATAAAAAGAAAAATGACATTTTTTGCAGGGCCCTTGAACGCCGATTTTCCATGAGCAGAGCCCACGGCTTGCTCCTGTTGAAGCATTGCCGTTAGCGCCAATGTCCCCATGCCACAACATGCGTTTTTCAGAAAGTTACGACGCGCTAGGCGATGCGTCCACATTTGATTTCTCAATTAACATATAAGAAGGCGTTCAAACTAAACATTGCAAGACAAAACTCTCGCTGACTACCCTGTTCCAAGAAATCCTCGGACAGCTGGTCCTCGAGCTGCGTTGGAGGTCTGCCAGCCACTAACCAAAACGCACGCTCTACCATGGCCGAAGACTCTGGTCCAACTTCACGATGTAGTCGCTGCACCAGGGCTCCTGCCAGCTCATTGGCTAACGGTCCGTTGAGCATTTCCAAGGCTTGTCTCGCATGCGTACTTTGCGGTCTTTCAGCACAACTCGTCTGTGCGGCCGGTTGATCGAAGACCTCCATAAATGGCAATCTAAGATTGCGTTTGGCAATTAAATAGATCGATCTGCGATAATGCTGCGTCTCGTCCTTTGCGACGTCCCACTGGCTCGGTTTATACAGTTGGTCAATCAACTCTTGCTCAACGGGAACCATAATACTCTCTCCACCAACCGTCACGTTGAGTCGCCCAGCCGTAAATAGCATCGCGTCGCGAATTTCTTCGGCACTTAGTCTTCGTCGCGACATATGCGAGAGCCAAACGTTATCCGCATCTAAGCGTGCAGCCAGCGTTGGTTCGGTGGCCTCACTCGCTTGGCGATATGTATTGCTTAAGACGATTTGGCGGTGCAATTCTTTGGTACTCCAATCACTGCGAACCAATTCCTGCGCCAAGTAATCTAGCAATTCCGGATGACTAGGGGCGGACCCGTTCCGACCAAAATCATTCGTCGTGCTGACAATTCCGCGACCAAAATGCGATTGCCAAATCCGGTTTACTATCACGCGCGCCGTTAACGGATGATTCGGTAGGGTTAACGAGGCAGCTAATCTTGTTCTCGGATGGGCCGTGTTGGGATCCAATTCTGGTAACGAGTCGTCCACCAGGATTCCTAGCTCTCGCAGTCCTACAATGGCTCCGGGCTTATCGGGGTCGCCTCGTTTCAAAACTCGAATAGGATCGAAATTTGTGAAATCGTTGCGAATGCTACAGGCTGT
This sequence comes from Planctomycetales bacterium, assembly GCA_020427005.1. Lineage (GTDB taxonomy): Bacteria > Planctomycetota > Planctomycetia > Pirellulales > Pirellulaceae > Aureliella. The sequence continues at coordinate 43,212 of JAGQOY010000017.1, read as the reverse complement.
GGGTCCGGCTGGAGGCAGACTCTTTTCAAGTTCCGAGATGCGACTGCGGGTGGCCGAGATATCGGCTTCATTCAGTCCAGTAATTGAATCCTTCAGTTTTTGAATTTCCTGTTCAATCTCCTTTGTTTTGGCCGCCAAGGCTTGGCTATCGGCATCCGACAAAAGCGACACATTGTCTTCTTGCGTGGCCGCAAAATACGCTTGCAGGCGGTAATAATCAACTTGGGATATGGGATCGAACTTGTGATCGTGGCAACGACAACAACCGATTGTCAGACCTAACATTGCTGAACCCACAATATCCGTGCGTTCTGTCAGAACTTCGTTACGACTGCTGGCAACCTGTTGATTACCTGCATTGCGGCGAACAGCTCCGAGGCGATGAAATCCCGCAGCAATTCGATACTCCACATTTTCAGGATCCAGTTCGTCCCCCGCTAGTTGCTCGGTAATGAATCTGTCATAAGGCTTATCTTCGGCAAACGACTGAACAACATAATCGCGGTAACGCCACATCTCGGGCAAATGCCGATCGTATTCGAAACCCTCTGTTTCGGCATATCGCACTACATCCAACCAATGTTGCGATTGCCGTTCTCCAAATAGCGGACTTGCCAGCAACCGCTCGACAATTGCTTGGTACGCTTCCTCACTCGGGGAATCGACATAGGCTCTCAAATCCTCTGGCGCGGGGGGCAATCCAATGAGATCAAAATAGAGACGACGAATTAGAGTCGCTGGATCTGCGGGTGTGGCGGGTGTTAATCCGTGTTCTTCTAACTTCTCCAATACAAAAACATCCAGTGAACTGCGCGGCCAGCTCACATCACTCACCTGCGGCAAGACTGGCAATTCCGGTGCCTGGAATGCCCAGAATTCTCGTGCCCCAGAGTAATCGAGCTCCCGAGCCTCCGAGTCATCTTCGCGAGAATCGAATGCTCCATCCAGTATCCACAGTTCAAAATCGGCTATCACCTCCGGTGGCAGCGCCCCGTCCGGTGGCATTTGGTTTTCTTGAGAACAGAGGGCTTGAAAAAGCAAACTATCTGCAGGTTTGCCAGGCACGATAGCCGGCCCCGTATCCCCACCATCACGCATACTAACTCTACTGTCCAGCCATAAGCCACCCTCAACGTTTGCGGCCGTTTTAGAATGACATTCATAGCAATGATTGCGAAGTACGGTGAGGATCTTTGTCTCAAAGAACTTTTGCTGTTCGGCGTGGGGTCCTGGTGGCTCCTCAAGGCTGGATGGACTTTGGACTTGCGAAATGGCTACCGGCGAGGAAATTAAGAAACTTGCTGAAAAGGCAAGTACGACGCAACATTTGCGAAATGAAGCTACTAAGGTAGGCGAATAATGCACGCGAGATTCTTTTCACACAAAATGGAATCGTTTTTGCGTTCCGCGCAGCCTATTTTCAGCGCGCAGCTTAACTGTTGCAGGCTCTAAGGCGGGCGCCCGGGTGACCACACACCTAATGAGTGTGTAGGGATTGGTGGTATTTCGAGATGTTTCATTGTAACACGCCCGCGACTGCGTTGGCAAAAACGTTGCCCTGCTATATAGGCCGCAAAGTCCTAAAATAGGGCGTTTTCTCTGCGTGGTTCTTGCCGTCTAATTCCAAGAATGGGGAGAATGTGGGTCGGGCAACATTTTTAATTTTGCGTTACTCGAAAGCTACTTAACCCGAAACGTTTTTTGACCTATGCAAAATCAAGTCTTGAAGTGTGCGGTTTGGGATGAGGAGCGGGTAGTGTCAACGGTCATTGTTGATACTCTGACCCGAAAGTTAGGTTCGGCGGGGAAGGGATTGCATTTTGCTTTCATTCCAAACTTGCAGTCATCGACTGAGTTTTCAAGCTACGCTCTCAGAATTTGGGTGCTCACCGATCCGCTTCAGGCTGTCGTTGTTAGCCGGTTGGTAGCGAGAATAAGTGACCGATCCTCAACAAGCGAATTCCCCAATCAGTCAAATAATCTTTGTTACCAGACTCATAATCTTATATATCTGTCAAATTCCACCCCTGAATTTGTTTCTCTATTAGTTCAGTCGGGTGCCCAATCGGTCATTCCCGATATACCATCATTACAAAATCACTTGACGCAGTTAGTCGATTCCCTGCCTACGGAAACCGTAAGTAGTCCTTTCCTAAGTGCAGAATTGATCGATCGGTTGCCCTGGGGGCACGGTGAGATCTAAATAACAGTGAGTGACATCTAAATGAACGTGCGCGATTATGAACTCGGATTTATCACGGGATGTATCGCGCGAGCGACCGGGTCCCGAGTACTGCCCGAGGCCTTACAGCCTTCGGCTCACAGGTCATCATCGCGCAGCGCTATTTAGAAATAAGCACACCAATTTTTATTAAGCCACGTATTTACTAAGCCACGCAGTCCATACACGCTTTGAATACATGAACATGACTCTTGAGCCAGCTACCGAACAAAAAATCCGAGAAGAAGTTGGACGGCTACGAGACCCGGAGACCGGCCGAAATCTGAGCAAGACCAATCAGGTAGGTACGGTCCGAGTCGTCAACGACCGACTCGTTGTAACTCTGCACATTACAACTTACAGTTGGCCGTTACGGAGTCACATAATGACACAAACCGAAGAAGCCGTTCGATTGGCATCTCCCGATTTGGTCAGCATGCCTATCGATGTACAAATTGAACCCTTAGATCGTCCACCTGTCCCATTGGGACAATTCGGCCTATCAGTCAAGAGCATCATTGCGGTTGGATCTGGCAAAGGAGGTGTAGGAAAAAGCACAATTGCAACCTCAATTGCCCTTCGTCTTCAGGCTGCTGGTGCGAAAGTGGGATTGATGGACGCGGACGTGTATGGCCCCAGTGTGCCACATCTGCTCGGACTCAGTGGACGGCCCGAAGTCATTAACGCGAAAATACAACCTATCTATTTCCAGGATATTCCCGTTATGTCGATGGGCTTCCTTGTCGAAGCCAATCAAGCAGTGATCTGGCGTGGTCCGATGTTGCATGGCTCTATTGCTCAGTTTTTGCGCGACACCTATTGGGGAGCCTTGGATTACTTGATCGTTGACATGCCACCGGGAACTGGGGATGTGGCTCTCACCTTGTCGCAACTCGTTCCTCTTGCTGGCGCAGTTGTAGTGTGTACGCCACAACAGGTGGCATTACTGGACGCCGTCAAAGCGGTAGCCATGTTTCAGAAAACCAAGATTCCTGTGTTGGGCATGGTCGAGAACATGAGCGGCTTTGTATGCACTGCGTGTGGACAGCGTTACGATATATTTGGTCGCGGCGGAGCGAGAGAGAAAGCCGAAGAACTATCGATTCCATTCCTTGGCGAGGTACCCCTCAACATTCAATTGCGCGAAGACTCCGATTCTGGAAATCTGGCTACAGCTCTCGAGAATCCGATTTGCAGCACGGCTATCGATAAGATCGTACAGTCTATACTGCTGCAATTGAGTCAACAGGCCGCAAGCAAACCTGCAGGAGCAGCCTTGCCCGTTTTGTGATTTGGTTCACATGAATGCACCGCTTTTACTTGAGGCACTTCAATTAAGAAGCTGGTTTTGTGATAGGGTTGACCTGCCCACTATCGCTACTGCGTTTGCGAATTTCTCGGGTTGCTTTTTGCGACAGCTGCTACAACCGCACTTGAACCAATTCCTCAATTCTCGAGGCCGAAAAGAGCTAGAAACAATTGTCAGCCGCGGATGGACCTTGCAATCGAGCTGGCCAAATCCTTGGCAACCAACGGTTCAGGAGTGGCTCGGCGAACGTTGGTATGCAGGGCACGAGCAACATTTCCCAAAAAATTCTCGTTATGCTGGTCTGGTTAGCTCACAGCTCGGTCGCCATGGCAGGAAATTGCCTTCTTGGCCCCAAATGATCGATCGTTGTTTGCAAGCTATGCATCGCGAACAATTTCGTTTGCTGATCGTCCCCAAAACGACTCTTAGCGAAGTCGTGTATAGATTTTGCCACATCTCGAACTTTCCGCACACGCTTGTTCAATTACCGAAACGAGAATCGTGTGTCGATTGGTTAACCAACATACTGGCACGTTGGCTCGATGCCGACTACCGATCCGAGCGCCATAAACTTTGGCTGTCACCTGAATTCAATTCAGACATTTCCACTCGCACGGTTTCGCCACACCCGCTTCAGGATCGAGTCGTACATTGTTTATCGAATGTACTGTTCGTTCTTCATGCGCGAACTGGCGGTCATACCGCTGAACTTTTGCACACTCGCTTATCGGACATTAGATTTCCGACGGGCTCGGTAAGGGTAGTCATCGAAAAAGTTACAGAAACACCGAGTGACCTACAATCAGGTTCAACTCATTCTCATGGATTGCCTGGAGTATCCTACTGGTTGCAAGTTGGAGCCGTTGGCTGGTACATATCTCAACAACAAAACCAGAAGAACAGCCTGCCGGCGCATTGTCATTTCCGCCCTCACGCTACGCAGCAGGTTGTTTGTCCGTTTCCGCGCCTGTGGCACAAAACTGCGGACTCTACAGATCCCGACACCACAGCGGCTTGGGGATGGCTGACTCACTGTACTCGTGGCTTTTCAGGCCGCCAACCGGATGAGACGATATCAGAGTTTGCTGTGCGCTGCTGGTTAAACGGTTATTTGGAATCAACCGACCCTTTGACCACGTTGTTACAAATCATCCATGATCGAAAAATTCGAGCAACGTCGCGATTGACTCGTACCGAGGTACCATGTGTCAGTTTGTCCGCAGTTCCTGTACCAGAATTGCTCCGTAGACGACGATTTCAGGCTCATTTGGGCCGATGGGATTGGGAACCGTTTGGCCTGTTGATGCGGCGCGAATTTCTGAAAACTATGGGCGCTAGGCCTGTAATCTATGGAACGGAAAAGCGTTTTAAAGAACTACCTAAAACTGAGCAACCTTTTTTCCAACCGGTGGGAAGGAGAAAAGAGTCATCCAATTGGGAGACCGAGCTGGAATGGCGGACTATAGGTGATGTCGATCTTTCAATTATACCCAGCTCGCAAATTGCCCTATTCGTGCCGTCCTTTCAAATTGCATCACAGCTTTCCCGTTATGCGCCCTGGCCCATCTTTTGGCAAGCAGGGTCGGAAAGCAACACCGGCTAAAGTTGCATGCAGTACTTTTACTTGAAATTCGACTCGGTAAGAATCTAGGCTACGCATCCCACTGTCTGGCGATTGGTTAGAATAGTGCGAAATCAGAACTTTCCCCTTACAAGTCCACGGATCTGTTGCCCAAGAGCGGCGCAACGCATATTGACCTTGATTTTCGAATAAGATCCAAACTCTGACTTACCGGTACCTTCCCCCTTCCTATCACCGAACACCAGGAGAATGAAGATGCGTTTTCAAGTTTCATTACACGGACATTCTCTCAGAACTTGGTTGCAGGGATTATTCGTTTGTATTTGCTTGCTGACGCCAACTTCCTTTGCCCAAGTGACCTCACCTCCAGACGGGTTTCGAGCTTTGCTTAATGGCCAAGATCTGGCTGGCTGGCATGGTCGCCCCCATTTGGATCCTCGGAAGTATGACGAAGCCAGCGACGAACAAAAGGCAGCCTGGCGCGAGGACATGCTCAGTCATTGGACTACACAAGATGGAGTGCTGGTCAACGATGGAAAAGGCGTTTACTTAACAACAGACAAACAATACGGTGATATTGAGTTGCTGATCGAATATCGTACAGTTCCAATTGCCGACAGCGGAATCTACTTGCGTGGGACACCCCAAGTACAAATCTGGGACCACACGAATCCGAAGGAGAAGAAAAACGGCGCTGAAAAGGGCTCTGGGGGACTATGGAACAACAGTGCTGGTGCAAAAGGAAAAGATCCACTGGTATTGGCCGACAAACCCTTTGGACAATGGAACAAGTTCCGTATCGTTCAAGTTGGGGCAAGAACTAGTGTGTGGCTCAACGACCAGCTAGTAGTTGACCATGCGATTATGGAGAATTTTTGGGATCGCAAATCGCCCCTTTTCGCGCATGGTCCAATTCAATTGCAGACCCATGGGGGCGAGATTCAGTGGCGGAACCTATTCGTTCGCGAACTTAGTAGCAGCGAGGCCAACCATTGGCTTAGTGAACATTCTGGAGATTCGTTTACCTCGCTGTTTAATGGTCAAGACTTGGATGGCTGGCAGGGCGCATTAGCCAATTACGAGGTTGTTGATGGTGCAATACAGTGCAAATCGGGTCATGGTGGAGTGCTGCATACCGCCGAGGAATACGCTAACTTCGTAGCCCGAATGGAAATTCAAATACCTCCAGGATGCAACAATGGTTTGGCAATCCGATACCCTGGCGAGGGTGACACGGCATACGTCGGAATGTGCGAACTACAGGTACTCGACGATGCACATGAAAAATATTCCAAGCTCGATACTCGACAATACCACGGTTCTGCCTACGGCATGATTGCCGCGCATCGCGGATATCTTCGACCAGCTGGCGAGTGGAATTATCAAGAAGTGACTGTGACAGGTACGAATATCAAAGTCGAGCTCAATGGAACTGTCATCCTTGACGGTGATCTCTCACAAGTGACCGAGTTTATGGCTGGTCGACCTCACCCAGGCAAGGATCGTATGCAGGGCTCTTTTGGATTTGCCGGTCACAACGATCCTGTAAGATTCAGGAGTGTGGCCATCAAACGTCTACCCTAATAACCATTCACAATTCAGGTATGCAGTGAAAGCCCACTCACGGAGTTTCGCCAACTGATCATCGCCATCCTGGAAATTCCAAAAGGAAACGTTGTGTAGACGTTTCTTTTTTGGTTAGAGTGCTCCAAAGTTAACTTTTGGGTCCGTGGTTGGGGTTTCACTTTATGACAAATTGCGCGGCAGGTGAGCAAATCAAGAAAACCAATTTCCTTTCGGTGCTCATTACACAGTCTATTGCCATTTTTGGCTTTGTACTTGTGCCTGCATTCATTACTTTCATAGCTCCTGTCTCAACAATTGAACTGGAACGCGCGTCGGGCCAAGTTCACGCGCGAACCTGGTCATACGTGTTGCTGTTCGTGCCTGCGCTCAAAAAAGAACTTGAATCTGTCACGTCTGTGCAAAGCCGAGCCAGTCAAACTCATTCAAGCAAACCTAGCAACGCTGAAAACAAACAACGCAAGACAGCAACCCGTTTGGCCGAAGGCGAACTCATCTTAGAGAATGCTGAAACCAAATTGCGAATTCAAGCGGATCCGACTCGAGTTGAACAATGGAAAAGTGAGTTAGAAACTTTCCTAAACGATGACTCTGTAGGACAATTGAGGCAAACAGTCTACGCTGATTGGCGGTTTACTTATTTGCTTGGTGGCACCGCTTCTGCATTCAGTGCACTCTATCTGTTCGGAGCCGTATTGGCCAGTTTGCGTTGGATGTTGCGGGCTTTCATTCGAGGACGTGCTGGATAATTCGCACGTAGGTCAACCATATGGGTGCCACTGGCTTTGCCAGTGCGTTCTTGCAAACGGTTGGGATTGCCAAGTCTCGTTATTTTGGCAAATGAGGGATGGACCCAAGGACTCACGGCCTACAATGGACTCGCTGAACAATTTACAAGTAGGAACGTCCATATGGGTGCCACTGGCTTTGCCAGTGCGTTCTTGCAAACGGTTGGGATTGCCTAGTCTCGTTATTTTGGCAAATGAGGGATGGACCCAAGGACTCACGGCCTACGATGGACTCGCTGAGCAGTCATGGGGCCAACTTCCGAGTCTTAGTTTGGACTCATCTAGGCACTGGCAAAGCCAGTGGCACTCTTCTTCATCTGACCGTACCAGCGAGCCAGTGGCCTTCCCTTTTTAATCCAAAAGTATCCAGCCCATCGCCAATGGAAGTTGGCAATCAATTTTTCAAATTTAAAGGTGGCAGATCCATGAGGTGGGGCTGTGTAAAGGAACTTCCGATTTCGTTTTCGAGGATCGGATGCAAGTCGCTGGTAAACTGAGGCTTGAAGGATCGTTCTATTCCATCCCACATCTGTGGTTGGCCGGACGACATGAGAAACTGCATGTTTTCTCGATCGTAGATCTCCTGCCCGAAAGGAACGATATGAGGAGTCAAGGCTATCACGACTTCCACTCGCTCATCTTCAGCAGACCACTTGCGAAACAATGCCCCCAGGTATTTTCGCTCCCCCAACCAAGGCACCCATGACCGCTGCTTGCTACTAGTCTCCTTGATCAACCCACCAATTACCATGCCGAGTCCATCTGGTAACAACACTGTCGTATTGGCTTCGGTAGTATCTTCCTCTGGTAGACCTGTATCGGGACTGATGCGACCGCCGGATACCTTGGGTGCCACCGATATCATTACCTGACCATCATCGGTAATAGTCGGCTGAACCTGCAATACGACACCAATATCCAAGAAGTCCACGCTCTGAAGTGTACTGGTCTGTGTAGTGGTCGTAACAAAGTAACCAAACTTGCTGCCAATTTGTATCCGTGCCTCTTGCCCATTAACAACTAAGACTTTGGGCGAAGCGAGGGTACGTACATTCGAGTTCGATCGTAGGGCCTCCAACAAGGAATCCATGTCGGTTCCGTTAATACCAATCATGAATCCCGGACTTCTGTTACCGTCGGCGAATCCTTGGCTGCGAACATCGATTTGCGCTCCTGCTGCCCGCGCAATGCCCCACATATTAATGCCATGACGCTGATTGTTATCCAATGTTACCTGAAGCACATTGACTTCGATCAGAACTTGTCTGGGCGGATTGTCAACACTCGCCAAGTATTGGCTTATAGCGCGCAGTCGATCTGGGTAGTCCTCGACCACGATTCGTTCTCGAGTATTACGACTTGAATCCACCGCCACTTCGTGCGAAAAAGCTTGTCCTATCGGGGAAAGCAATCCTTGCACCACAGTGATGACTTCGGTCGCATCCGTATAATTGAGTTCGAACACTTGTAGGCTGCGACCAGAGACTGACGACTTTGCCTCCATATTGGAGACGTAAATAATATTGTCGGATTGGCTCCAAACTAGGCCGTTTACCTTGAGAATAGCATCAAGGGCCTGCCAAATCGGAACTTGCTTTAGAGTCGTGGTGACTTTAGCTTGAACGTCTTCGGCAATTACTATGTTGACATTGATTTCTTCGGCCAGATGTGCCAGGACGATACGTATATCCACGTCATCCGCAAATATGCTTACCGTATTTCCTTCACCTGCTACGCTGAATGTGCCTGGATCGATGGCAACAGGAGACAGCGGTACTTGGATAATTTCGGATTGGTAGTTGGCCAGTTGGGCCTGAGTAGATGTGGAACGTAGCCCGCCATGGTTGGCTGGAAGAACGGGATGCACATGCTGTGCCGCCTGATTCTGCTCGACAGCAACCGCTGGGACGTACTTAGGTTGCCGAATCTGTGCCATTCCCGTCGTCTGTCCCAATAGTACGAGGACAAACGCTAGCAATGTCTTTTCGAAAGCATTGACGGCGTTGGCAAAGTTCATGTGATTGCGGCAAGCAGTAAGGATCTGAGCGTGTTCTTAGCTGAAATCGGCCGTTGGCCGCAAAAAATACGCTACAAACCGCAAAGACCGCAAGGCTTACCGCTACCCCCCAGCTTTACGCGCTGAGAACTCACAATTGGGTCTACATATTTGGGGAATCTTAACGACTTACTAAGTCGACCAACTAGCGAGTAAGGGATGAAAATAATTGCCTAGCGTCCCTCGCGAAGCAATTCATCGATGCTTTGAGGTGAGACGATTGTCGGCGAGGGCAAATCATCGAATGGATTCGGAATGCTTGCCTCTTCACTAACTTGCTGCTCGGGCGAATAGAATAAAGCTTGATTCTGTACTTTGACCATGAGTCGATCAGGTTCGATCTCTGCGACTTCTATGCCCGTCTGGAGTTGACTGCCTCTGGTGAGAAGTTGTTCGCCGAGCATCACATGAGACTGACGTGCCGAGCGAAAGACATATCTTACAGGTCGTTGGGTTAAATTCTGTTGAACCACTTCTGAATTTGGCGCTACCGACACTGGCGGTACTTCTTTTACGGGTTCAAGGACCGGCAATTCTGGCTTGGTTCGATAACTGATCAGGGGATTCACTCGCGAAATGAAATCCAGGTTGGGCTCTTCCCAAATCAATGGTTGTTTTTTGTTAGGGGTTGGACCAGGAGCATTTGGTTTACTCGCGTTTCCGGCAAGAGTGGACAAAACCAACGGTTTGTTTTCACTTTTACCGCCACCGAACATGACGTAGCCCAGTACTAGCAACAGCACGGGAATAGCCGCCATTTTGTATCGCTGATAGGGATCTGATCGAGACGTGATTTTTTTGCTCGTGGATCGAGCTTTGGCTGATTCTTTCTTCACGGCACGTTCCTTTAGAGTTTCGCCAAAGCTGGATCGCGAGGTAGTATTTCGACCTGCATGCGGGCTGAGCATTCAATCACGTCTGTCTGTGAATGAGCACCTATGTTACGTTTGCTAAGTTGCAATGAATTCACCCGTATGGGCAGATCATAACGCCGTATTTCAACTATCATCCGAACCAAATCTCGATAGCTTCCTAACAATTGCATATCTATCGCCTGAATTTGTCCGGTTCTATTCTGCTGTATGAGGTTTTCCAGCTTAATATCATGCTCGGCTAGAATTGTGGAAATGGTATCTAATACTGATTGATTGACGGGAATCTTGACAGGATAGCGATTCTTCAATTCTTGCTTCAGATTCCCTATATCTAAACGCAACAGATCCGCGTTTGATTCCATCGAAATTAACTGACTCGCTAGTAGTTCATTCTCGGCGTACGCTTCCTCGCTCTGAAGCTGAATGTCTGCCAAAGCTCGATAGCCAATCCAGTAGGTCGCACCCATTAGGCAACTTAGAAGTACGACTCCGATGATATGAATGCGAACAATAGAAATGTACATCGTTTCGACCGATTAAAATTGACAGGTAACGGCAAACCGCAGATCACCATGCTCATCGGCTGACCTTTGTAGTGCTCCGGTAAGACTCACCTGATAAAACATGGCGGTTTGCTGTAGTAGCGCAATAAAACGTGATGAACTCTCGGGGCTGTCGGTGACCACCTGTAGTTTCACCTCTCCTTGCGACTCTGCTTTAGCATCATGGATTTCCTTATAGTCCATTTGTTCGATTTCCAGGAATCCTCCCATATCTTCTTTGATAGCAGTTAGTTTACTAAGCAGAGTAACTGGAGAATGTGCTGATCGCATCTGTTGGCAACTTGATTCTAATTTGCGAAGCTCATTGAGTTCGCGTTTGAGACTCAGTATTTGGTCTCGCAAATTGCGTAAATCAGCTGCTTCGGCTTGTATGTCGTCTAGTTTTGCTAGTCCCTGTTGGGAGTGCAATTGCGCCCAAGCTATGGCCAGCGAGCATAAAACAGTAGCTGTAAACAGCGTCTTTACCCACCACTGGACGTAGGCTGATTGACGGTAACGCCCAATGGCCTGTCTGGGCAACAGATTTATTGCGTCCATCATCTACAGTCCTTTCATAGCTAGGGCTACTGCCACCGCGTACTTGGGCGTGACTTGTGTTCCAAAAAGGTCCGTTTGCCAAACGTGGATGGGGACCGTTGTCAGGGCTTGGAATCTATCTACTAAACCAGATGTCTCGGCTCCTCCGCCTGTTAGCCAAACTCGGGAGACCCGCTTCCCAGGATTTTTCCATTGCATGAATTCGATCGACGTGTTTAGTTGGTCTGCAATACGTGAGCAGCAGTCGTTGATCCAATCCTGGCCTTCGAAATTGCCAACTGATTCTTTCGGCTCGCTGGCCGACAACGTATGTTGCAACCACCTAATGGATTCCCGAATAGAGAGGTGATGTTCGGTCATTTGTGGTCGAGACATTTCACCCAGGCCTCCGCATAGGCGGCGAATGCACTGGATCTTGCCATCTGCCACGCAGACCAAGGTAGGTTTTCCAAAACTCCAGTCGAGAATTATTTCTAGATCAGCTATGGGTGTGTCTAGAAGTCGTCGTGCTCGGTATAAGCACCACGGAATTCCATCGATACTTTCAGGCGTTAGCTTGCGAGCATGTAAAGCGTCTCCGATACCAACTAGTTGCTCTTCGGATGTGCTGAAGACACGTATCTTTTTTTGGTCCGCATCGGGCAGGGCTACGATAGTTCGCGGCCGCGTGTCTTGCAACGCCTGACCTAACTTGGCTGCTAGGCTTTGAGAGTTTTCTTCTCGAAAGATGCTGCGATAGTCACACCATTCCATGGAGATGGCAGCCCGCACTTTCCAGCTGCGTCGATCCCGAATCGTCTTGGTTGCTAGCTGGATTCGATCCGCCAGAGCACTGATGGTCTTGGAATTCCAACTCGGTGTCGCTTCTTCTGACTGATCCTCGAATGTGTAGACCGTGGCCACCGCCAATTCTCTAGTCAGCTTTTTCGACTGTAGCGCAACAATCTTTGTTTCGAACTGACCAATATCAATGCCAATTGCAGTCTTGGCGCTGGTCCAAGATGCTAATTTACGTGGAGCCAAAAGTGTTATCATTGGTGCCAAGTACTAACTGACTGAGCTAGCTGATTGCACGTCAATGATTGGTAATAATACACTTGCTACGACCAATCCGACGAAAGAACCCAACAATATGATGATCAAGGGTTCGGTTAATTTCAGCACGTGCTTAAGTTGAGTACTACCCTCCTCATAATAAAACGCACCGGCTGTACCAAGTACGCTCTCCAACCGTCCGGTTCGCTCCGCCATGATTAGCATCGCATGTGAACCTTCGGGCATAAATTCAAACTCCGCTACGGAATTGCTAATTCCACGCCCCTCTAGTACGTCCCGTTCCCAAGTTTCCACCAAAGTCCGTATGGATGGATTATCAGTAGCCTTAGAGGCGATACGTATAGCTTCCAGCAACGATACACCATTGCTTAGCAAATGTCCCAAGTCCACAAATAGTCTTCCCACTGCCAGTTTTCTGAGGGCCTTGCCTATTAGCGGACTGCTGAAACATAGGTTATCAAATAGCTGTCGTGTCAATGGTTGCTTCATCGCAACGAAGCTTAGGACACCCAACCCGATCAGACTGATCCCTACAATCACTATATTCTGTCTGATGAAGCTAGCGATCCCCATGATCAGCTGCGTGAAAAACGGTGGTATGACGCCCATCGATTCGAATGTATTCTCAAATTGAGGTAGCACGAACCAGATGAGAATCTGCACAACTACGAAGGCTGCAATACAAAGGATGGCTGGATAGGCGAGCGCTCCCACAATAGACGATCGCGTTTGCAATTCGTTCTCGAGTTGATTGGAGATCTGCTTGAGAACCTCGACTAACTTCCCTGAGGCCTCTCCAGCTTGTAAGCTCGCCGCAATGCCCGGCCCCAGTACGTCTGCCTGTTCTTCTACGGCCGCACTTAGGCTTGAGCCAGTGGTTACTCGGTCATAGATCTCCTCGAGGGCCTCTCTTAGTACTCGCTGTTTGCATCCGGCCGCGACCAATTCCAGCGATTCCGTTATGTCGATACCGGTCTCAACTAGGAGAGCCAGCTGGCGAAAGACAAATAGTAACTGGCGCTTTCCAGCCCGTTTCGAGAATAGGTTTTCCAAGATACTGTGATGGTTGAGATTCCTCGTCAGGTTGGAGACTTCCGTTGCGAACTCCTGATCATCGGCCAGTTGCAGAGAGTCAAGTTGGAATCCGTCCATTGACACATCGGCAGTTGAGGTCAGCATGCCCATTGGGGAATTCCTAGTCTGTAAGAGCTACTCTAATAACTTCTTCAATGCTTGTAACACCCGCTTCAGCCAGCATCCGAGCCTCTTCCAGCAAGGTCGTACCCTCTTGCCTTTTTAATTCTCTCCGCAGTTCGTTGATACTGCCTCCTGCGCAGATGGCGTCGCGGACTCCCGCATCGATGGTCAACACTTCATAAACGCCCTGCCGCCCTACGTAACCTGTATCAAAGCACTGTGAACAACCCGCCCCACGCGTAAAAGGCTGGCTAGTTGGTTCCGAATATCCAACCATTTGCGATTGTTCGTCAGATGGATAATGGGTCGCTCGACATTGCAAGCAGACTTTACGAACTAACCGTTGTGCTACGATGCCTGCCAGCGCTGCAGAAATCTTGTAGGACGGTATTCCCATGTCCTGGAGGCGAGTGATCGTTGAGGCACAATCGTTCGTATGAAGCGTGCTCAAAACCAAGTGACCAGTAAGGGCAGCCTGGATGGCAACTTCTGCTGTTTCAGCATCGCGAATTTCCCCGACCAAAATAATATCGGGATCCTGGCGTAAAATACTGCGCAGGGCTGAAGCAAATGTCATTTGGCGGGCAACATTTACTTGAACCTGATTGACCAATTCCAATTGGTACTCAACTGGATCTTCAACCGTCACGACATTGCAACCGGCATGTTTAATCATCTCTACTGCAGAGTACAAAGTGGTAGTCTTACCACTTCCAGTAGGCCCTGTTACCAAAACAAGTCCGTGGGGTCGGCTCAACATGCGCCGCACCTTGGCAAGTTGTCTGTCTGGGACTCCCAGCTTGTCTAAGTCAAAAGTTATCGAACTGCGATCCAGAATCCGCATCACTACTTTCTCACCAAGTACAGTGGGTAGTGTCGAGACTCTAAGGTCAACATCTCGTTGATCGACGCGAACATGAAATCTACCGTCCTGGCTTTTCCGCTGTTCGGCAATATCCAATTTGGACATAACTTTGATGCGAGAGACCATAGCAGGGTGCAAGTCTCGTCGAGGTTTTATGATCTCTCGTAGTCGTCCATCAACTCGGAAACGAATGATACTGGAACGCTGTGACGGTTCGATGTGAATATCGCTTGCCCCCTGCCGCACCGCTTGCACAATCAAATAGTTGACGAGGTTAATAACCGGGCTACCATCAGCGATGACATGGATACTCTCCGAATCGAGATATACATCCTCGCTATTGAGTTCGATAGCAGAATCATCCATGTCTGCGGTCAGAACATCCACCTTGAAGTCGTCTTCATAACAACGAGGTAGAAGCCGCTCGATACTGCTGCGCAGGCTGAGAACGGGTCTAATTTCACAGCCCGTTAGTTCCGCAAGTAAGTCTACTGTCTCTAGATTCTGAGGCTCGGCCATAGCCACGACCAACCGCTGATGAATCTTGAACAGAGCCAAACAGGCAGATTGCTCCGCAATGTGCCGCGGAATATTGCGCACCACGGCAGGATCGATGTGTCCTTCACGAAGGCGTATCCATGGATAGCGCAGTTGATGACCAATTAATGGCAAAAGATCTGTTTCACCGATCAATCCCAGGGCAACTAGGGTTTCTCCCAAACGCAGGTTATGCGTGCCCTGAACTTGTAGTGCTTTGCGAAGCTGGTCTTCATTGATGAAGCCGGCGCGGACCAATCGTTGACCAAGTGGTGCGGCAGTATCATTGCGCGTAAAGGCTGGTGTTTCGGGCAATACCGTTTGTGACATCGCAATAATCCTCTTTAGCGTGCGAAATCACTGAGCGCAGATCGCATGTCCTTGAAAACTCCCACCGACTCGCTTACTCCGGTAATGTCGAAGATCTCGTTACACAGGTCCTGAGGCTCACTGATGACCAACTTGCCACCTAGTCGCAGACATTCCGTTTGGCTGTCAAGCAACATTTCCAACCCTGCGCTGGCGACCAACGGACACTCTGTCAAATCGACAATCAAATGCGTCCTGTGTCGGTGGAGACTGTCTTTGATCGCCTGTCGGCAAAGCGTCAGGCACTCTCCGACGAGTGCCGATCTTGGCTTGAGAACTGTGATTGAACCGATCGTTTGTACACTGATCATCTTGAACTCTACTAACGAATACTCGACAAGGGCAGTTTGAGGGTGAAACGAGATCCTTTGTTAATCTGACTTTCCACCTTCAACTCTCCATGGTGCAGCTTGGCTACCTCTTGAGCAAAAGCAAGCCCCAACCCATTGCCTTCGATATTTGCGACTCGATCGTCGTGGCAGCGATAGAAACGTTCAAAGATTTTCGGCAATTCTTCTTCTGCGATACCTATGCCCGTATCTTCGACTGTTATTGCGATGAGTGTGTCCAGTTGTTCGGCGATCAGTTTTACCTCGCCGCCACTGGGCGTATATTTCACAGCATTTCCCAACAAGTTGATTAAACAGGATATGACTTTCTCTTTGTCCGCCTCGATGGTCTTTAGATTCGGAGCAATTTTGCAAGTCAACTTCAGATTATGTTCTTTGACCAGTGGCAGGATATGAACTTCTACTTCCTTCACCATCCGCAGAACATCAAAGGCATCGGTACTCAAAGTCATGGAGCCAGCATCCATTTGCTGGAGGTCCAACAATTGATTCAAAAGTCGGCTCAACCTGGCTGATTCGGATTGGATGACGTTGAAAAATTCTCGTTGCTGAGCCGGGGAAATGTCAGGTGTGTCCAGCAGCGATTCCGTGTAAGCTCGAATGTTGGTAAGCGGAGTCCTTAATTCGTGAGTCGCTGAGGCCAAGAATTGTTCGTGCGACTGTCGTGCGAGAGCTAATTGCGTAACATCCTTCAATGTCCAAACAAACCCTGCTGCCTCATTGCTACGTCCCTCAAGCGGTACGCGTGAAAGCTGTAATACGCCATCTGCCTGCATATCGGTACGCATCAGTTCGACGGACAATGGTCGTGTGCCATTGAAAAGTTCTTTTTCACATTCTTGCCAATTGAATAGGCCTATAGAAGCTAAACATTCTCGAAAAAGCTGACCTCTGGCTGGACTACCTTCTATACCAAGCAGGCTATCCCAAGCAGGATTAGCATATGTGATTCTTCCAGCCCGATCCGTAATTGCCACTCCTTCGAGCAAGCTACGCAGCGCACGAGCATACTGTTCTGTGGCGGCTTGCGAATTGGAAGAATTCAATCGCCTTTCTATGCCCTTGTCTTGTTGCTTGTCAGTTACGACTTGCACTAGTCGATTCCATCCCTTTCCCTGAGCACTGGAATCAATTATCGCGTGCAGATCAAGAACCGAATCCGATGCCAACGTCGTGAGACCAGCCAGCTGCCGTTCCACGGATGCTGAAGTGAATATCAAATTTCTAAATCGCCGCGTCGTGAAAAGAAGCACCAAACTTCCGACGCTGGATACCGCCGCTAGCAGATAGGGCGTTTCATACGAACTAAAGAACTCAAACGATGTACTAAATCCGATCGCAAACAGAACGGCGCTTAAGGTGGAAAGCGTTATCGTGGCTTCCGTAACGAGGCTGATCGGCTTTAGCTTAGACATGTTTCTACCTTAACAACATGCTGCATCGCTAATGGCTGATTGCAACGCCTGGACTAGCTCTTTCGGTGAGAACGGCTTGTGAAATACATCTGTAATGTTCAGCCTAGCTTTCAAGTCCTTGGTATCCAACTCGTGAGTCTTGGCTGTGCACAAGAATACTGGTGTCTCTAGATTTGGACCATTGGCTCTAACAGACGTGATGACTTCCACGCCGGTCATTGCCGGCATTTGCTGGTCCACCAGAATGGCATCAAATTTGCGTTCTTGAGCAGCCTTGGCTGCTGCATCACCTGAACGACATATTGAGACTTCGAATCCTGCGTTAGAGAACAAGAAGTTCAACAGATTTGCTAATGCGAAACTGTCCTCAGCAATGAGAATTTTCTTTTGGGCGGTTTCCATAGCGCGCTCTCAAGTTGTTATGAGGCAAATCACCTTACTGGGATACGTAGGTGGCGTGGTTGATTCGGACTTCCCCTGTTGTGGCGTTGTATAACCAACCGCCAACTCCGGTAACGTCTGTGGAAGTAATTGGATCTGACGAAATGATCGAAACGGTATTCACATCACCCGCTAATGGGGCTTTGGGAAACGCTCCTTTGATATAGGCCGTTAATCCGGTACTTATATCCGCCGGATACGACCCCACGTCTGCACGGTGCAATTCAATTGCACTTCGAATCGTTACTAGGGATTGAAGGGTGGCCGCTTCCCGTGCCGAATTAGTTCGGTCCTTGAACTTGGGAACTGCCACCGCCGCCAAAATGGCGATGATGATTACCACCACAACTAGTTCAATGAGTGTGAATCCAATTCGATTCTTTTTGCATGTACCTTGCATAGTCGATACAACTTTTGATTGTTACTAGATCAATCCGGATCGGGCGTTCCATTCCGACTAACCATTCCAATTTTCCCTGTGTGAAACCCTAGCCTACGTATAGCAAATGGCAAATAAAAAAACTTTCGAGATTTGCTAATTGGGTTTGACGAGGACCCGTAATGGCCCAAGCCGATAGTTTCAATACGGTACTTCCCCCTGCACTGAGAACGAATTTCTAACGCTCATGATGCTTCAAGAAGCTAAATCCCCTACCGTCGATACAACTGATATCTTGCGCCGGCGACTTGGGCCCGAGATAGTTTTTATCGAGCCGCCGGATATCGAACCACTATTAGCTCTGGCACAACGATTTGTATCCACGATCGAGAGTCAAGAGATCGAACTATTAGTGGAGGTCGTTCAGACATCCGCAGCACCTGTGGGCCTGGAACTGGCTCCGCAGTTAAGTTTGGTACTGGGCCAAGCAGGTAATTCGAGCAGCAAGCTTGGCTATTTTGCAGTCATTAAGCAGGCGTCTTTAGAGGCTACCAAGCAACTTGTGTCTGCCGTTCTGGATTGTTTTGGGTTAGAAGAAAAACTTCAAGCCAATGAACTGGCCCTATATGAATCGGCCATGCAACTGGCGCAGAGCTTTGAGGAACAGAATTGGCTTCGCAACTTGGCCCGCGCCGCTACCAAGTTTTCGAGCATCTCGACAGCCGACGAAATGGCAAAAGGAGTCCTCAGCCCTCTCAATTACTTGATGCGGGCCCAAGAAGTGTTTTTGATCGTTGACCCTGAGGAAACGTTGCGTTCAGGCTTACACAGTTCCAAATTTGGCGATTCGAAATACCAGGTCGAAACGATTGTAGGGTTTCTACTGGATCACCAGGTGGATCCAGCCAATATGCCCTGGGTGCGCAACCACCTTGCGACTTCGACACGTGACGGTGAAATCAACTCGGTAGTAGCAGTTGCCGTTGGGGAGCAGGGGCATCGATTGGGCTCACTGGTAGCCATTAATCGCTCGCCGGTCGTCAATGAGCATGCACCCCCGGTTTACGATCCTGAGTTTGGTTCTTGGGATGTTGGACTACTCGAAGAAGCCGGCGTCTTGCTGTCCACCCAGGCCCACAACATTCACCTGCTGCTGGAAAGCAACGAGTTATTTCTTGGTACGCTACATGCAATGAGTAGCGCTATTGATGCTCGCGATCGATATACGCAGGGCCACAGCGAACGGGTAGCGCGATTGGCCTATGAATTGGCCAAACTTATGGGACTAACTGACTTGGCATGCCAGGAGATTTACCTTTCTGGAATTCTCCACGATATCGGTAAAATCGGCATTCCTGATAGAGTATTGCTCAAGGCAGGTACTCTAACCGACGAGGAATACTCAATCATCAAGCAACACCCGGAAATCGGTTATCGCATTGTCGAACAACTTGGACATTTGCATTTTGCTCTGCCCGGGATCTTGTACCATCACGAAAGGTTTGATGGAAAGGGTTATCCTCATAACCTGCGCGGCGAATCGATTCCGCTGATGGCCCGTGTGTTGGCCGTCGCGGATGCTTTTGATGCTATGACGAGTTCCAGACCCTACCGCAGTGCGATGCCCTTGGAAAAAGCTAGTAACATCATTTCAGCAGGGGCAGGATCGCATTGGGATGCTAACATTGTTCGCTGGTTCCATGTTTGGATCACTAACCGTATCCAAGAGCTCGATGACCTGACTGTTACATCTATCATTCCACAGGACTCTCCTTTGGAAAGCATCTCTCAAGCGGCCATGACACTTTGCCGGTTAGGCAAGTCTTAGTGCATGTGGGTCCATAGCAACTCTTGCATGGACTCAAGAAGCCATGTGCTTGCTCTAAAATACAAAGACCGGTTCTACTAAGCCTTGCGAGCCCAGTGGGAACCGGTCCTTGGTTTTAGTTAACTATGCCAAACGCTTATCTGAAGCTACGATTTGACCGACGATCAACCATACACCTAAGAAAAATGCGCCCAATATAGCTTGGTAACACTCCAGAGACATGTTTATCCAATACGCTGTAAAATAAGCTTAGTCAATGAAATACCCGGTTCGTCTGACTGACGAAATCGGAAACCCCTACGACTAAATAGTAGCGTCGTCCCTGCGCAAGAAAAGCATATCCTGGATCCTGGATATGCTCATAATGATTGAACCGCGGTGTGCGAAGAATCCGAAGCCCAACTGTTGTTCTTTATCGGTCGATCACCCTCAAGATTTGATAGCAATTCATCCTGGTCATAGTTCTTGGCTAATCGATAGACTCGGGTCCCAGTACCCAGCGGCTCGTCAGTCCTTTAACTGGAATAGATGCCGTAGTGCATCGATTAAGCTAGCATGACGTGAACTATCCGCGTTTTCTCGCAGCGATTGCAAGGGCGGATGTAAAAGCTTGTTAACCAAACGATCGAAGGACTTTTCGACGTCATTGCATGAATTCTCATCGAGTCCTTTAGCTCGCAATCGCATCAGAAGCTTTTCCAGTTCGTCGCGTTTGATATTCTCTGCTTGCTCCCGGAGTTTTTTGATCGTTGGGCCACTGCCCCTATGGACTACTTTAGACTGAAATTTGTCGGCCTCCTGTTGAATAATGTTATGAGCCTTAGGCCATTCTTGCTGGCGTAATTGAATGTTGCGATCACAAACCTGTTGCAGGTCATCCACCGCATATAAATAGACATCCGGCAATTCTCCAATGGATGATTCAAAGTCTCTTGGTACAGCTAAATCGAGGATCAGGACTGCCTGACTTTGCCGCTTGCGCAGTTGTTTGAACTGTTCAAGCGTTACTACGGGCTCCTGCGCGCTGGTTGTCGACACGACGAGATCACTGTCTGCCAAAGCTGAGAACATGTTCTCCCAGGCTATGACGGTTGCGCCGAACTGAGTGGACAATTCGTGGGCTCGCTGCTTACTGCGATTGGTGATGCGTAAGTTGTTTGCACCTGCATCCATCAAGTACCGAAGTGTTTCTTTCCCCATATCCCCGGCACCGATGAGCAAAATGCGCTTATCAACTAGAGATTCGAAAAAGTCGGTTGCAATCTCGCTGACAGCTACACTTGGAACGCTCACTCGGCGCTGGTGGATTTTGGTCTCGTTGGCCACTCGCCTAGCTACAACGGTTGCCCTTTGAAAGGCTAGATGCATCAGTCCTCCCACAGTCTGCTCTTCGCAAGCCATCTCATAGGCCTGTTTTACTTGAGAGAGAATCTGCGCTTCCCCCAAGATCATGCTATCCAGACTGGCCGCGACCATGAATAGATGTTGAATAACATCCTTGCCGATCAATTGAGTTAGATGGTCACCAATCTCTGAGTAATCGAGCTTATGGAAGTCACTCAGGTACTCGCCAAGCTGTTGAGTTTGTGGCAGCTGTTCCTTGGTAGCTGCAGCACAATACAATTCGACGCGGTTGCAGGTACTTAGCAATACCAATTCCACCCCTGAGTGTCGCTGGCCAAGTTGCGACAACGCCTCGCGTACTTGTTGGGGCGTAAAACTTAGTTTTTCTCGGATCTGCAGCGGTGTTCGATGATGACTGCAGCCTACCATGGCCCAGTACATCACGCGTACCCTCCAAAATCTTCGATGCGTGTAACGTCGGCGTTCGGTGTGTCCCTATTGGCCTCTCCTGGGATCATCCGCCCATGTGCTGAAAGCAATACAAACGCTAGGGCAAGAATTAAGAATATAAAGTTGCCAATGGCCAAGTATGCGCTTCGTCTGCCTCCCAAGGATCCTTGGGTACGTAATTCAAGCCCTGCTGCCATGGCGGACCAGGCGAATAATGCCAAAGAAAACAGCACACTCCCACTCAGCCAATGCACCGTGCCTGCACTACCACGGTTCATGACAATGCCCGAAAGTAGTCCGATAGCTAAACTAAGACATGTGCCAAACAGGCTAATTCGATTCACCGTCCTCAAGAACTCGAGTGCAGGCAATCGAAATTTTGACTTAAATGTTTTGCGGGTTTTCAAACGATACGACTGCAATAAATACATCGTGCCAAAGGCCAACCCCAGTCCGATGAAGGTAGTGCTAATTAACAGGCTAAATCCATGCACCGCTGGCCAATCGGTACCCATGGGTGTAGCCTGAAAGGGTTGTTGGCTCCGCAAGACCTCCGCCAAGCCAATCAGGCCTAGGATTAAAGGAATAATGAATAGCGTAATGGCATTACTAGGATAGCGAATGAGTAATAGCTGGCAGGCCACTGCCAGCCCCCATGCACCCACTACCGTCCATTGAAACCAGTTTGATAGGACGGGTACATTACCGTATGCCTTGTCTAGAAATAGCTGATTCGCCAAAAAGATTGTATGAGCAAACAGACCAGCGGCCATCATCGCAAACAACAGGAAATTTCTGCCTGGCATTTTGAATACAAATCGTGAGACTTCAAATGCCAGTACAGTTAGATAGCTAAACAGGAAACACGAAACTGTTATGCCTGAGAGCATTGCTGGAGCTTTCGGGACGCTGCTGTCAATATTGCGCAGTAACTATCTATGTATCGAACGAGCCCAGAACGCTGCGCGGCATGGGATGTGAGGTTTAGTATTCAGCTGTCAAGCTGTTCCTAATCTAGTCCACATAATACACGGGACTGGTATGAAAAAAAAACCAGCCCTTACTTGTACGTTACAGGCTGGCTCATGTTCGTGTGGCTGGGGACCACTCCAATCAAGATGATGGCGCGTCAGATAACCTTCCGCTATTAATCCCAATCTTCATCGTCTTCGTCCTCGTCTTCCCAGTCATCATCATCTTCTTCGTCATCATCCCAATCTTCGTCCTCTTCTTCCGAATCGGAATCGGCCTCGTCGTCGTCATCATCTTCGACTTCTTCCCACTCACCATCTTCGGCATCGAGATCGTCTAATTCCTCATCGTCGTCGAGTTCTTCGTCGTCCTCGCCGTCCTCTTCGTCATCGAATTCGTCCTCTTCGTCATATTCTTCGTCGTCATCGAAGTCATCGTCGTCATCATCTTCTTCTTCATCAAAGTACTCATCATCGTCGTCATCTTCGACGGCAACCAACGGTTGACTTGGATAACCGCTTGCCACCTGCCCTAACAAAGTGTCGGACGAGCCTGTTTTGGATTCTTCCAGAAGCGACGCTGTAAAACTCATCTTCACCGTGGACTCCTTTTCGTCTGAGCCTTCTTTTGAGTCAATTTCTTGGGATGACGGCATGTCTGTTCTTAAAACTGGACCATTTACCCACTCTGCTCGGGGTAACCGATCGGCACTTCGCAATCCGAACATTTGTAAAAATCTTCTAGTTGTACCGTAAAGATAGGGTCGACCTAGATCATCGCTACGGCCGCTTATTCTTACAAGGTCCTGTTCCATCAGTTGTTTCAATACTTCCGTGCAGCCCACGCCCCGGATTGCCTCTACCTGGGCTCGCTCTATGGGTTGACGATAAGCCACTATGGCCAACGTCTCGAGCGCTGACCGCCCCAATCTGGTCTCTCCCGGTACATGTGTCAATCGCCTCAGCCAGGGTGATAATTGAGGTCTCGTTAATAGGCCATAACCTCCAGCTATTTCTTCAATTCGAAATGCTCGGCCTTGGCTGTCATAACGTTGGTTCAGCTGGCGAATCAGTGTACGTGCTTCGGTAGCGTCCGCCAACCCAGCCAACTTTGCCATTTTACGACTTGATAACCCTCCCCGGGAAACTATCAAAACTGCTTCTAATCGGCGGAGCTTTTCTTGTGTCGTCAGTTCGTCCCGCTCACACGACTTAATTGTGTCTATTTTGGCTGCCTTGGGGGCTACCTTTGCTCCTTCATTACTAGCATTCCTCGGGACTTGTCGCAAAAAACAGGCCATGAAAAACCGGGAAGGGCCTACTTTCGACTTTTCGTCACCTATTTTCCGGACACGGTTTGGATACCTTCGGTTATGATAATCCGTCTTCATTGTATAAACTCTCTCCAGCGGTGGCTAAGTTGCGGTGACACCACTCAATCCTTTGGGTGAGTTTCAACCTATTTGACAACTGGAATCGGCAAAAGTCCCCCAGTTTTTTGGTCCAGAAGTATTGTTCCATTCATTTTGACTATGAATAAGGTCAAATCGCAACACAGATTTCCGTGGCGCATGATGGGCATTGTGACACTTGCCATCTGTACATCGTCTCTAGTGTATTGGTTTTCCTGTCATGTTTACGGTTATGAGTTGGATCACCATTCCCTGACGCTCAGGCATTTTAGCTTTTATCGTGACCCGTTTACCAACCACCAATGGACGGGTATCAAGCACCAAACTGTCAGCTGGGACGAACCATATTCTCCCTTTTACCGTCCCAATTTGGTTATGGTAATACCATCCTACGCGGTTGATAGCCCACTGGGCTCCACCAAAAAAGAGCGCTGGGACTTGGTTTCCATCAACCAACAGAAAGCGCACGCTAGTATTTTGGTAGATCTCCTGTGCACTCGTGATGCCAACTATTCTTTTTTTTGGCAACAGTGGAGTACTAAGGTACCTGGTCAGGCAAAAGTGTTTTGGCCCGCCATGCATGATCTATGTGAATTGGGCCTTTATGATGAGCTTCCGCATATTTTTGATATAGCTGCTACCTGTTTTGAAAAAGACGATTTTCGTGAACTGCTTCAAGCCGCTATGGTAGAGGCTTGTTTACGCCTTGGTGAGAGATCTGAACAGCTCAACGAGCCACAAACGGTTTCTTTGGCTGCAGAAGTAGGTCTAAAATACGATTCCCATCCAAAATTCCTATCCTGGTTAAATCGCAATCCTCTTTAGGGTTTCCCCGTGCTTAGCCCAAACCAGGAACTCTACTTTGACAATAATTCTACCACCCAATTGGATGCTGAAGTTTCCAAGGTACTAATAGAATTGTTGGATAACCACTGCCTTGCCAATCCATCTAGCCAACATTCGGCGGGCCGCCGTACTCTTTCCATTCTTAAAAAATAAAAAAATCGTATTATTGAATTGCTGGGGGGTAGGACTTGCGGCATGGAGGCTCATCGCTTGATTTTGACCAGCGGTGGTACCGAAGCTAACAACCTTGCCATTTTTGGACTGCTTTCTCCCCAGGGTAAACTGGTTGTGGGAGCTACCGAACACCCCAGTGTTCTTCAATCTGCGGCTAAGTGTCTCGCTACAGATTTGCCCGTTACCTTTCTTTCAGTCGATAAAAATGGTTACTATTGCATAGACCAATTGGTCGACGTTCTATCTCCGCTTAGTTCCTTACAGCGGTCCGGATCCTTGGTAAGTCTCATGTTGGCAAACAATGAAACCGGGA
This sequence comes from Planctomycetales bacterium, assembly GCA_020427005.1. Classification (GTDB taxonomy): domain Bacteria; phylum Planctomycetota; class Planctomycetia; order Pirellulales; family Pirellulaceae; genus Aureliella. Next base: position 17,750 of record JAGQOY010000017.1, on the reverse strand, counting down.
TCGTTCAAGATTTGAAGTCCATTGTTGATGTATGCCATTCCTTAGGGGTCCGTTGCCATAGCGACGTGGTTCAGGCTGTCGGCAAGATTCCATTTGATCTGTGTGCCTCTGGCCTCGATGCCATTTCAGTAAGTGCCCACAAGATTCATGGACCCGTGGGGGTTGGCGCTCTCATTTTAGGTCCTGAACTCACCCCTAAACCTATAATGTTTGGTGGTGCCCAACAATTGGAGGCTCGGCCCGGCACCGAATCGGTTGCTCTCTGTGCAGCCATGGCCGCGGCTTTGGAAGTCTGCCTAGCTGCTCTACAAGCTGGTCAATATGACCAACTAGCCCTACACCGGGAAATGTTTGAGAAACTACTTGTTAGCGAAGCCAACGCGTATATTGTTGGCCAGGATTCCCTTCGATTACCCACCACTAGCAATATTGCTTTTGAGCCTATCGACCGACAGGCTCTGCTCATGGCGCTCGATCTGGAGCGACTAGCATGTAGTACTGGATCTGCTTGTGCCAGCGGTAGCGGAAGGCCGTCGCATGTTCTTACCGCCATGGGATTGGACCATGCTATTGTGCAATCCGCTCTACGTTTTAGCTTTTCGCGATTTTCGTCACTCGAAGCCATACTCTTGGGGGCTGAGCGAATATTGACTACCGTCAAACGGATTAGAGGCAAATAAGCCGCATGCTTTGTAGAATACGTTACCGTCCATTTTGCCTTTTGCTCCTACTAAAGTTTTTTCCCTTTTATCTTTGATTGATGATCTCTCGCATCCCTCTCGAACAACCACCATCGGTAAGGCGAAAGCAAACCAGAGTTTTGGAAACCCATGACTGGTTGTTGCCTGATTACTTCGTTGGCAACGAAAACGCTCAATTGCTCTATTTGTTTAACGACTCTCAAATTGAGCGATTAATGACTCTTTCTCCTATTTTGCTTTACGGCGAACATGGTACCGGGAAAACCGCCTTGGCTATTTCGCTGGCCGTTCGCTGGTCTCAGCTTACCGGCCAACGTCCTCTTAATTTTTCTACTGGTCAGCATTTTTCCTCTGAATATCTCGACGCCATCGAGATCGATGATGTTGCTAGTTTTCACGATCGTTATCGCTCAAGCAAACTCTTAGTCTTAGATAACTTGGACGTTTTGGCCACTAAGCCTGCTGTCCAAAAAGAACTTGTACTTACTTTAGATGCTTTGAAGGAAATGCAGAGTCCGGTGATTTGTTCCATTAGTCGGCTGCCTAACGCTTTGGACGGTTTATCCTGTGCTCTGGCTAGTCGACTATCAGCTGGTTTTAGTTCACTGGTTAAGACTCCTAGCGTTTCGACTCTGAGAGAAATCGTACCTGCCTTATGCCGTACTATCGACCGCCAGCTTCCTTCGGACTTGTTGCTGGAACACTGTGTGGCCGCCTATCCCGATGGCCTTAGCGTGCCTGATTTACGTACTTTGCTTCTGATTGCCAATCAGCAATTGGCTCAAGGTGGCAAAATAAAGCTCGAAACTTTAAATCAACTCGTTGCTTTGCACGGTGGCCATGAACCTCCTTCGTTAGTCGAGATTTGTCGGGCTGTCTCCAAACGACTCAACATCAAAATCTCTGAGCTAAGGGGGTCTGCCAGAAACGCCAATATCGTCCGTGCTCGAGGACTAGCAATACTCATTGCTCGGCAGATGACGTCCTCCAGTTTGCAACAAATCGGCGAGTATTTTGATGGTCGAGATCATTCCACTATTCTCCATGCTTGCAGAAAAATCGCTAAACAGCTTGATTCTGATACCGATCTTTCGGCCGCGTTGCGAGATGTCGAACTGGAACTTCACAGTCGTTGAACTTCTTCATAACCTGTCAGTAGCCTGTCAGATATCGTTGGTCAAAAGCATCCCTCCCGGGTCATGGCTGCCGGCCTAAAAAACTGGTTCTCAATAAACTTACTAGGCCGAACATTCCTTTGACGTCTATTTAACGAGTTTTCCACTGTATAAAAACTGTCAATTCTGCGTCCTAAATCATTACTTCTTATAGACTTGTGAGTTCCTTAAGCCTGTCAAAGGCTCTCAATTTTCGGCCCCTTCTTACTATTACTAAGTTAAAAACTATTAGAAGAAATTTGAAATCCTTTGTAGTTCACCAATCAAGAACACTTTCCAAAAACTTTCTAGCCACAAATTCTCGTAACAAACGTTGTTTAGGACGGTTTTGTAAAACGCCAAGTAATAGTACAACAACCACTACTGCCGGATAAAGAATAGGATTAGTGCCTTTGGAGCTACATGAACAATGAGGATATCTTGTAATCGAGAAAAGTTGGCGACTTCATTTCAGTTGGCTGGCAGCGTCGCTCAAATACGCAGTCCAAAGGAAGTACTCCAATATGTGAAAATAGAAGCCAGCGAAAGTCACGTTACTTTGATGGCAACGGATATGGAAACAGGAATCCGTATTGAGGTCGATGGTGTCGACGTGCAATCGCCGGGAAAGGCTTTACTGCACGTAGGCAGAGTTGGACAGATTCTGCGCGAAAGCAACGATGATCAGTTGATATTTGACTTCGATGGCTCCCGGATACAAATCAAAGGCTTGCATTCAGAATTCAATCTACCTAGTGCGAATCCTGATGAATTCCCAACCGTTATAGGTTTTGAAGAGGAAAACTATCACGAGATCCCGGCAAGGTTATTTAGGGAATTGGTTAGGCGTTCCAGCTTTGCAACGGATCCAGACAGTTCAAGATTCGCTTTAGGGGGCGTATTGTTTGAATTGTCGGACGAAGAAATAGTGGCCGTGGGAACCGATGGGCGACGCTTGGCGAGAATGCAAGGGGCAGCCAAAAGAATAGGGGAAAATCAGACAGGCGGAAATACAACGATAGTACCAACCAGATCGTTGACTCTAATGGAGAGATCCATTGGGGACAAGGAAGAAGTGGTTCACATGGCGACGCGTAGCAACGACGTGCTACTGAGAACTAGTCGTTGCACCATCTTTTCAAGGCTGGTAGAAGGACGCTTTCCCAATTGGCGTCAAGTCATTCCAGTTCGAGAAGATTCGGCGGTAATAAATCTGGCGGTGGGACCGTTTTTTAATAATCTCCGGCAGGCCGCCATAGTAGCAGACTTGGAAACAAGAGGAATAGATTTTAAGTTTGCAGATGGGGTTCTGGAGTTAAGTGCCAAAACCGCAGAATTGGGACAGAGTAGGGTAGAGATGCCCATCGATTACCAAGGAGAACCGATCCGACTAAAATTGGACTTCCGATATGTATCGGACTTTCTAAAGGTTCTCGATGCGGATGCTAATTTCAAATTGGATGTTATTTCATCCAAACAAGCAGCTCTATTCACTACCGAAGATGGATTTGCCTACGTAGTTATGCCGATGGCACTTGATTGATTAGGGCCATAAGTAGGACAGGGGCGCTTTCTCTTAATACCCAGCGATTAGGCACCAGCTTAGCCAGCGTCTACGGCAGAGCATTTAGTAAGTTACAGTAATTGCAAAGTTTGAAAGCAGCGTAGTCCTTATAGGCTTAGTAACGAAAAAGGGAAAATGAAGTGACCGTATCAGCCTTTATGGAACATAATTTCCGTCACTTTAATGCGCGAGAGACCCTGGCTGCTGCTAGGTCCTACAAGCAGTTTGTAGAGGGTGGAGGAAAAATGTTGGTATCATTGGCTGGTGCTATGAGTACTGCCGAAATAGGAGTCTCTCTAGCAGAGATGATCAGGCAGGAAAAAGTACACGCGATTAGTTGTACAGCGGCTAACCTGGAAGAAGATCTGTTCAATCTATTTGCGCACGACGACTACAAGGTTATCGAAAATTGGCGAGCTTTAAGTTCAGATGATGAGGTGGCACTACTTAACAAGGGTTTCAATAGAGTTACAGATACTTGTATCCCAGAAACGGTCATGATGCACATGCAGTCAAGGCTTACTAAGTACTGGGTAGAGCAAGCCAATCAGGGAACAGGAAAATTCGCCTATGAGTATTTTTTTGACGTATTGGACGAAGAGGATCTAAAACAGCATTATCAAGTGCCCATAGAGCATAGTTGGGTTTACGCGGCAAAAGAAAAAAACATACCGATAGTATCACCTGGCGCAGAGGATTCAACATTGGGCAACATGTTCACAGCCCGTGTTATGGATGGCACAGTGAAATGCCATTCGGCATTGAAAAGTGGAACCCAACAATTGGAAATGCTAACCAACTGGTATAGGAACCAAAGTAGCCAAAGTCCGATAGGTTTTTTTCAAATAGGTGGCGGTATCGCGGGAGATTTCGCCATTTGTGCAGTACCCATGCTGATACAAGACCTGAATGAAGACGCACCGCTGTGGGCATACTTTGCTCAAATAGGCGATGCAGTAACTAGTTATGGAGGCTATTCAGGAGCGGTACCCAATGAAAAAATTACATGGAAGAAGCTGAGCAAAGATGGTCCCAAATTCATGATTCAAAGCGATGCCACGATAGTAGCACCGCTGATATTTGCTTACGTTCTGGGACAGTAATTACCCATCGATAGGTGTTAAGAGAATTTCTAAGGTAAGGGAAATCCACCACTGGAGTTGTCGGAGATCATTTTAGACCTAAGTGTCTGTAAACCACGTTTTAAGAGCCCAGCTACCGCCATTTCCGTTTTTTGCATTGATCCAGCAATCTCCTTCAGGGATTTTCCCTCTACGTATCGCATACGCAGAGCCTCTCTCTGAGTACTTGGTAACTCCTGAAGGCAACTGTCAAGAAAGCCAGAGGCTTCATCGCGAATAACGCGTTGGCTCGGTGAAGTAGTATCAGCTGGTGCCAGATCAGTAAGTGCTGGGCGGCTGTCGGTAGGACTATTGGCGACTTCACGGCCGGCTGAGCGCTTTTGAGTATAGAGATGCCTTTGGTGAGCCGACGAAACATTGTTTCGTAGAATATGACGTAGCCATCCAAGCAATTCTTCAATTTGATGACCACGGAAACTAGGCAAATCCCGTTGGGCCTCTAAGAAAGTGACCTGAACAATGTCCGCAGGATCTAGCCTACCATGGACTCGAGCGTCTAAATATCGATTAGCGAGCACGGTTAAATATGCACGGTAATCCTCCAGCAACAGTCCCAAAGACTCGCTATTACCTTCTAGAGCTTCATCAAGCAATTTTTGGTGGCGATTCTGATTCACAACTTCAATTCTGTAGAGATTGAAAAAAATACGCAGCCGTGCATGGGATACTATAATGGCTGTATCACAAATAATCGGATGCTAAAACACATGTATTTTAGATTAGCCAAACGACTACTACTAGAAACAGATAAGCGCTTGCTTTGGAAATTGGCCTATCAAGCAGGCTGGAAAGGTTTCTGGAGTGTCCAGCGTCACAAAAAACGGTTGCGTAAGGGGCAATTCTTTCCACCATTCCTATACCTATCAATCATTAACAGCTGCAATCTTCGATGCCAGGGCTGTTGGGTGGATGTGGCAGGCAAGCAAACAAAAATTGACCTACAGGCATTAAATCGTACGGTCAACGAAGCCAAAACAATGGGAAATGCATTTTTTGGCATCTTAGGAGGAGAGCCGTTCCTGCATAAGGAGTTGCTAGAGTTCTTAGGCCAGCATCCCGACGTCTATTTTCAAATTTTCACAAACGGTCACTTTATTACCGATGACGTAGCCAAACGGCTGAGAGCTTTAGGGAACGTGACACCTCTGATCAGCGTCGAGGGCAGTGAGATTATTAGCAACCAGCGACGTGGGCGTGACAACGTTCTAAGTCAAACCATGCAAGGAATCAAAAACTGCTTACAAAATAAAGTACTGACTGGTGTTTGCACTAGTGTGTGTAAAACAAATATTAACGATCTGTTGACCAACACATGGGTTGATCGCTTGATTGAGATGGGAGTCATGTACTGCTGGTATCACGTGTATCGGCCCGTAGGACCAGAAAGCTTACCCGAGTTGAGCCTAAGCACAGAGGAGCTGAGACGCGTCCGCCAATTTGTAGTAGATACGAGAGTCAACAAACCTATTATTGTCATAGATGCTTACCATGATGGAGAAGGCCGAGCACTTTGTCCGGCTGTAACAGGATTTACGCATCACATAGGGCCAGGTGGAGATATCGAACCATGTCCGGTAATTCAATTGGCAACGGAGAACATCAATGAAAAGAAACCGCTACAGGAGGTATTTAATAAGCCAGGTTTCTTGAGAGAGTTTAGAGAGTTGACGGCCAGTAATACACGGGGCTGCGTTATCATGGAAAGACCAGATATACTTTTGCAATTGGCTGAAAAATATGGAGCCAGGGACACCAGCCAAAGGCAAACAGTTTTCAATGAGTTGCAGGCCATTCAACCACGGCATTCCCAATACGTGCCGGGCAACGAAATCCCCGAGCGAAGCTGGGCAGTAAGGTTGGCCAAGCGGTTCGTGTTCAATGACTTTGGAACCTATGCGAAACATTTTAGATCGCAGAATTGGCAGAATCCTGAGGATAAACCTGCAGTTAACGGCCTGCTACCCGTAGTCTCAGTAGAAACAAGTAACCAAAAAAATTTTAATGGATGAGCCAAGAAGTTCCTGATCCAGATCCTCAGAAGCTTTCTTTCCACATCAACCAACGGACCCTGATTTGCTCTGGCCTCTGCGGTATACAACCGAGCGCCTAAAGCATCAACTTGATAAAGCGTTCTGAGCGTAGCACCAGTTTTTGCATAGAATTCATTCTTCAATCGACCAATGCCTGCACGCGTACCAGAAATACCTGCCAAAGTAAATCAGGTTATGCAGGTGGACCGCCACCGACTAAGGACATGGTGGCGAAACTTGCACAGGACAGGTCAGCCGAATGCAAAGCAGCTCGAGCAGTGGCAATCCCACGCTGACAAGTCAGCAGCACTTTGCTTACTGCGCCAAGATCGAGTACCTTCGATCAACTATCCAGCGTCGCTTCCCGTAACCTCGCATCGTGACGAGCTGCTGAGGCTTCTAAATACGCGACAAACCATCGTAGTTTGTGGTGAAACAGGCTCGGGTAAGAGTACGCAACTACCCAAAATATGTTTAGAAGCGGGCTTTGGTGCTCGAGGTATCATAGGGCATACGCAACCCAGACGACTAGCAGCCCGTGCAGTGGCGGCCCGCTTGGCGGAAGAACTGAGTACAAGCGTTGGCGATTTAGTAGGATTTAAAATACGATTTAGTGATACTACCAATCCCCAAACGTTGGTCAAAGTTATGACCGACGGAGTGCTGTTGGCCGAGACTCAGAACGATAGATTTTTGGACCAATACGAGGTTCTCATTATCGATGAAGCGCATGAAAGATCTCTAAATATAGACTTCTTATTGGGTTACGTCCGTCAACTTCAAGGTCGGAGACCAGATTTAAAACTAATCATCACCTCAGCCACCATTGATCCGGAACGATTTTCTAACCACTTTCAGGACGAGCAAGGGCCTGCTCCTATCGTAGAAGTTTCGGGACGCACCTACCCAGTCGAGATTCGATACCAGCCACCTCAAGAATTAGACGACTTGGGACAGCCGGACGAAACAGCACAGTTATCGGCAATCGCTGATGCAGTGGATTCACTATTGATTGAGAGCCATGGAGATATTTTAGTTTTCCTACCCACAGAACGGGATATTCGTATATCGGCCAAACACCTCCGAGGGCATTTGACCCGCGGGGGCTGGCAACAACTCGAGATCCTGCCGCTGTACGCAAGACTTAGCCAGGCAGAACAAAATAAGATCTTTCAACAATCCAATAGCCGCCGCATAGTACTGGCAACCAACGTAGCGGAATCATCGCTTACAGTTCCAGGTATCCACAGTGTAGTGGATACAGGGCTGGCCAGAATAAGCCGTTATGCACCACGCAGCAAGGTTCGCAGATTACCAATAGAGAACATCTCTCAGGCTTCGGCCAACCAACGATCAGGTCGATGCGGTAGGCTCGGTCCGGGTATCTGCATCCGACTGTATGCGAGGACGGATTATGAATCTCGCAGTGCGTTTACCACACCAGAGATTCGTCGTAGCGATCTAGCCAGTGTACTTCTACAAAGCAAAATACTGAAATTAGGGTCCCTAGATAGTTTTCCACTTTTGGATCCGCCTACTCCGGAATCCTTGCGAGATGCGGAACGCACTCTCAAAGAACTGACCGCCATAGATGATCGAGGGCAACTAACTAAGATTGGACAGCAACTCGGAAAGCTGCCAGTAGAACCGCGCGTGGGGCGGTTGTTGATTGAAGGACACGATCGCAATTGTTTGTCTGAAATCATTGTTATTGCCGGTGCGCTAGAAACGCAGGACGTTCGCCTTCGTCCAGCCGGGCAACAAGCCGAAGCTGACCAGGCTCATGCACAGTTCAAGGACCCCCACAGCGACTTTTTGAGCTTCATCCGGCTTTGGGAGTTTCATGAACGACTGCGAGCCGATCTTGGCCGTAGCCGTTTGCAAAAAGCACTTTCTCAAAAGTTTCTGTCTTTTCAAGCGTATCGGGAATGGCATGACACAGTTCGGCAATTGCGAGAGATCCTTGCTGAAATCGGCCTTCGCAGTAGCACCAAAGTACTTCAATTGGCTCCGATAGAAAAAGTTAATCAACCTGAGGCAACCGAACGATCGGGTAGGGAACGAGGGCAGCCCGCTGCGAAACCAATCCCAAGGCCCCCAGGATATGAGCCGATTCACCAGGCTTTGTTAAGTGGCATGCTAAGTGGGCTAGCATATTGGAAAGATCGCCAAGAGTATCAGGCGGCTGGGGGTATGGCAGTCTATCTATGGCCCGGTTCAGGCTTATTCCAACGTAGGCCAAAATGGATCATGGCAGCCGAGTTTGTCGAGACCAGCAAACGCTATGCTCGCACGGTGGCGGAGATTGATCCACTCTGGGTCGAACGAGTTGCCGAGAAGCTGCTCAAACATAGTTACCAAGATCCGCACTGGAGCAGCAAAACGGGTGCTGCCATGGTCTATCAGAAAAGTACGCTCTACGGTTTGCCCGTAGTTGTCGGACGCCGTGTGCCTCTTTCTCCTATTGACCAACCACTAGCACGACAACTGATGATCGAGCATGGATTGGTTGCCGGTGAGTGGAATTGTCGGGAGAAATTCTATTTGCACAACCAAGAGTTGCTGGCAGATATGCATGAGCTAATGCAGCGTACGCGGCATCGAGATTTTATTGTCGACCGCTTTCATTTGCAGAATTTTTATGAGTCTCGTTTACCGCAGGCTGTTACAGATCTAAATTCCCTCAAATTGTGGTTGCGAAAGGCAACAGACCAGGAACGTGAAACCTTGTTGTTGCGGGCAGAGGATTTGGTGGAGGATGACCATCCGGAGTTACTTTCGGTCGAAGATTCTTATCCCAATGAATTTCAAGTTGCAGGTACCAGGCTGCCTTTGACCTATCATTTTGAACCTGGACATGTCCAAGATGGAGTAACTGTTACGGTACCTCAAACTGCCCTTCGGCAGATTGGCAAGGAAGTTCTTGGCTGGGTAGTTCCAGGATTATTAGAAGAGAAAGTACTTTACCTAATTCGTAGTTTGCCGAAGCACTTGAGGACCAGTTTTGTTCCGGCACCCGACGTCGCACGTAAGTTGGCGAATCAGCTGCTGGAAAAGTCTCGCGACCAGCCGTTCTACGAAACGCTCTGTCAGCTGATGTCAGAATTTTCAGGTCAACGAATACGCCAGGGGGACTTTGATGAAGGCAAACTTCCTGACCATTTGCGTTTCAATGTGCGTGTCATTGATCCGGGCGGCCGGGAACTGGCGGTGAGTCGAGACGTGGTGGCGCTGCAAAAAGAGCTGTCGTTGCCAGACATGGCTGATCGTGAGGCACAGCAGTTGGCCGCTGATGTAGCTTGGGAAAATCGCGTAGTCACCCTCCATGACCTGGCCCAGTTGCCGCGGCAGGTACTCATTCGGCGCGCCGGGATTCAAATCGCCGCTTTTCCAACGCTCTTCCAAGTTGGACGTCATGTCGAGGCCAGACTTACAGACTCCAAGTTGGACGCAGAACAAAGATGGCCCATAGGCTTGTGCCAACTATTCTGCGACAAATATCAGCGCTCACTCAGAAGCCAAGTATCGCACTTGCCACAGGTCGAAAAAGCGGCCGTCAAACTAACGCATTTGCTGGCGGGTAAGGACATACATGACGAATTGATGCGGTTAATTGCTCGCTTGGCATTTATCGAGTCAGGAACTGACTTTCGCGACGCCGTTACCATGGAAGCTACGTTGTTACGATCGACGCAAGACATCTCGGTGGCCACACAAGAGGTTGCAAGTTGGTTGCCTCGTATGGCGGAACAGGCCTTTCAGTTACGGCTTGCCTTGGAAAAGATGCCAGCGATGTGGCAAGAGGTAACCGAGGATGTACAGGCTCAAGTTACAGCCTTGGTGTCTAATGATTTTTTGCAAACCGTGCCTTGGGAATGGCTGGCTGAATACCCGCGATATTTTCAGGCTATGCAAATTCGGATTGGCAAACTCAAGACGGGTGGCTTACCTAAGGACCGTAGCTCGAGGCAAGAGTTGACCGCAATTCGGCAGCGTTGGCAGGATTTGAATTCGTCACCAGGCAGCGATCTGGCAAAGGCAGAAAAGCTGAACAACGCTAAGTGGTTGATCGAAGAATGGTCCGTTTCGATATTTGCCCAACAACTAGGAACCAAGGTAGCCGTATCAGCCAAACGTATTCGAGCCCAGTTGGAAGAAATTGATACACTCTGAGCAGCTTGATTCAGGGTACAACCAGCAAAAAACCAGGGACAGCCAGGGTAAATCCTGGGCACAACTAGGGTAAAACCTTACTCTCCCTTTGGGAGAGTCGCGAGGAACGAGCGGAGAGGGTGTCTTGAGTCTTCGCGGCATCGAATCTTACACCTACATAAACACAGTATCCCCGCCCAAACCACCCCACAAGTCGCAGCTGACGTGACTAGACCTTACTAGCTGCGCGGCCCACCACGGAGAGAGTTCTCAACTCTCAACTCTCAACTGCCAGCTGCCAGTTGCCCAATCAAAAACACACTCTACGGCGTGGCAATATGCTTTACCGAACCTGGTACGATCTTCATGATGTTGGGGATTCTGAATCCAGGTGGGGGATGCTGCGCGTAGATATCACGGTAGTGAACATACATATCGCCGTTCCCCTCCAGCATGCCACCGCACACGATACACCCTTGTAGGATGACATCCGAGTTCACATCGTCCAGCTGAACCTTGCCGGTCGCATAGATTAGGCCGCGCATCAGGCAAGGTAAGTATGTTGAGGTATTGGCGTCTGACAGTCCGCGGTAAGGAAGCTCCGGAGGGTTCAGGTTACGGCCACCAGAAAATTCATTAAAGGCCGGGCGTTGAAGCCGCAATTTAAGGTCACGATCGCAAAGCAGTATCGGGTAGTTGTTAACTGCCGGTTCCCATAACACACTCGGTTGTACAATAATGTCAATGCCGCAGTTAATTAGTACGAGCGTTCCGTGCACGCGTGTGATCGATATGTCCAGATTAGCTCCTTGCAGGTCGAGAACATAGATACCTTTCGAGTTAATGCCACCCGTAATCGTGTTAACATTTTCTGAAAGCAGATGCCCTCTGATGACTCGATCGCTTCCACTTGAAATGGGAAGGGAGGTTACAGGGATGTCGGTACCGACGCGCTTGTAGTACTCGAAAACCTCCGAGCCAGGGATTTGAGGCGCTGCCAGAAGGCTACTGACCGTTCCATAAATGTTTCCTGAATTGTCGGGTGAACTACAGTTGGCTACCACAAAACCATTGACGCCTGTCATGACCCTGACGCTGGATACGACAGGCCCATCCGAATTTAGAACACCATCATCTATAATATTGACGTCACTGCCGGCGGTTACGCTGTTCAAAAGGCAATTCATGGCGGGTCCATCAGGTGCGACTGTGGCTTGCCATCGATAGTTGATATCCCCGCACGTTGCGCGAACTTGCAGCGTGCACCGATCAAATGGACTGTCCGCAAGGTCGCCATCGGTATCCACTAGTCGATAACTGACTGAGCAGCCACTGATGTTAGTTGCAGGAATATCGGTATTATTGACGTGCGTAGAACGCCAATTGGGATCGGCGTTGATTCTAGCAATCGCCAACTCGAGACCACTATTTGCCGCAAGCAGGGCCTTCCGGAAATCTACTGACTCAGATTGTTGGGCGGCAAACTGATGCACGACATTGACAGCAGCCAGGGCGAGTGAGGCGACGATCAAACTAGTCATTAGGATCGTCAAATAAACATAGCCGTTTCGTTGACCGGTTGCACTCATGTTTAAATGCCCTGCTGATTGTTCAGGCGGGCACCAAAGACTTGTTCAGGCTTGCTATCCGCTTTCATCAGAAATTCAGCGCTGGAAGTGATTTGCGCGCTAGTAGCGGGCTCTTGCAATACGCCATGACGCGAGCGCAGTACAAACAAAGTCACGGTTTGGCCCGAAGAGTGTGTTAGTAGCAAACGAATGGCTTTTAGATCGGTGGCCGTGGCAGTAACCGCTAGCGAATTTGGTGTCATCCAAGTGACTGTGAATTTTGCGGTCCAATCAGGAGCGATGTCAGTACCATTGCGAGTGGTAATTGGTGAAAGAGTGATGTTATGGCAGTCGTCGCAGTCGTCCCAACTGAAGCGATCAGAAACTTCACTTGTGTCCGTTCCGATGCCGGACGATCCCTCTGGATCCTCAAACGGCAGTGCACTAACCTCTCCCAGCAAATAGTTAGCCAATCTCAGAGCCTGACTCTGCAGCCTTTCTTCATGTCCCATGCCGACTACATTGGATAGCGTAACCAGCGACGTCGAAAGCAGTATCGAGACGATCAGTATGCTGAAGGTCACTTCAATTAAGCTAAAGCCATGGCGGTGTTGTCTTGTTTTCATGGATTAAACGTGATCGTAGCCGATACATAGTTGCTGTTTTTAGATACGTTAAAAAACGTAGCCCCGGAATCGGTGGCGTAGTGCGTGACTTGAAAGGCAGCCGCCATGAAGGGATAGGCCTTATCGAGTTGCTCGGCACCCAGAATCAAATGATTGGCCATATTGGCTTGATCCGAGCCAGTCAGTTGTCCAGCCCCCCCCGCAAATCTCAGGATGAGGGCATTGCCGTCTACCGCACCCAAGGCTGGACAGGCGGCATTCACATCTTTGTCCTCAAAAGTCAGGTAACTTCCTAACGAACTTGTAGTAGTGGGTGGCTCAAAACAGCCTCCCATCGCAAATCCACTGGCGACGTTGGGCCAGCTGACCGTCACGACATTCGACGGCGGCGCAAATGTGTACCACGCGGACAAGGTTAAATTTGCAGGCGAGGTGTATTCAAAGATCTTATCCCATCCACTAATCGCGGTGGCTCCTCCTTGATCGGCAGAACTAATAACGCTAATTACTAACAGATCTCCACTGCGATAGCCGGCAGGGACCGTAAAAATGAGCCCCGATCCAGGGAGAAGGGTCAGCCCGGCCATCCGTTGTTGAAACACAAACAGACCCGGAGGGTGGAACGGTAGATCAGGGGCAACACTGGCTGGCTTGGAGTGGGTGGGATTAAAGGCAAAATCTGTTAGCGAGCCCGTTAAGGGTGTCCAATTGGAATTGTCATACGATAGTTCCAACGGATTATCGGCTCCTGCCCAGCGGTAAAAGAGCTCGTCTCGGCTGCTGTTGCCATCTCGGTCTGACACGGTTAGTGAAAACTCGGTGGCGGAAACCGCATCTATTTCATGAGCTTCCGAGACATCCACCCATAACCGATCAAAGCCAGTAGATTGATCTTCTGCGACGTAATTGTCCGAGGCAGATTTGAGACTGCGATTGGCTATCAACACGGAACTTCCCAAGCCAGCTAGCAACATGGCAGCGATAGATGTCGCGACCACAAGTTCGAGAAGTTGAAAAGCCGAACGGGATCGCATGGCCTAAAGTCCGAAAAGTTTAGCAAGAGACTTTAACAAGGATGAACCGCCACTAGTGGTGCTCGTAGTGCTTGTGTTGTTTGTAGTGTTGTTCGTAGTGTTGTTCGTAGTGTTGTTCGCAGTGTTGTTCGCAGTGTTGTTCGCAGTGTTGTTCGCAGTGTTGTTCGTAGTGTTGTTCGTAGTGTTCGTTGAGGCCGTGTCCGTAGCTGTGGCAGCAGCGTCAGGAGCAGCCATCGCAGCCGCAGCTGCAAGAGGTGGAGGCGGAGGTGCTTGGTAGCTGTAGAGGTTGATAACTTGCGATTGGGAATCGTAATCGAGCCCCAGTTGGCCGAGAGCCAAATAGGTGTTGGTAACAGGGTTCAGGGTGTCTCCGGCGTAACTAAACTCGACGGTGTCGCCTCCATCGAAGTCGATGTTCTGGAAATCGAGATCGGGATAATCAGCCCGATAGTCGATGACGCCGAGCGAATCGGTCAGGCCCTCAATAGGAGGCGTCACGACGACTCTTCCCGTACTTTGATACTGGGCAGATATAGAGATTCCTCGTTGCAACGCAAGTCGGCGCAGGGATTGGAAATCAGCCGCAACTTCCTTTCCCGCTGCGTTGGAACGCGCCGTGTTGATGCCCTTCTGTATACTGGGAATAGCCACAGCCGTACCGATCGCGAAGATCATCGCGACTACCGAAACTTCGAGTAAAGACATACCTCGACGAATGGATGGCTCAAGCATTGCATTCAGCTCAAAAATAGGAACTAGCGAATAAACCGATCGACTCAAATCTTCTGGGGAGAGTTGCGCGAGCAATGAGAGGTGGTTCCAGGCGGAAGAACATGAAACCCAATCGTACTCAATTAGCCCAGTTCCGCCGTAGTCCATCGAAAGTCTAGGATCAACCGCCGCGCGAGGAGTGAAAAAGACTTCAGACTCTTCGGTACAAAGACTGATGAACGGCCGCAAAATCGTCACAACCGTGCGATAGCCAATGATGTTATGTGTTTTTGGACACTGGAGAGCGTGAAACTACGAAGTAACCACCAGCCCGAATGTTTACCAACAGCGATCGCTTTGAAAGTAGGGCATCGCCAGTGGCCGCGATTGGAAAAACTTGATGATTTTCAAAGCCGGCGCAGGCTAGGTCACTCAAAATTTCACGTCGACTAAAGATATGAAGAAACATCGCTGGCAGTCCTCGGTAGGCGTATACACGATCACCGTATTCCCAAGTCGTGCCGGTTTTCTCCTTCCACCAACCCGATAGGAGCCACTTTAGTCCACCAGGATCCAACAGGCTTCGGTATCGGTTATGAACATGACAGATAAACAGCGCACCAGGTTTTAGACAGCGTACTACATGTTTTAGAAAAGTTAGCCTGTGCGCCCGACCCTGAATCATACCGAGGCTACTGAACAGACAAACTGCCATATCGATAGAACATGAGTTCAGCCCATCAAGTTCCACCAAGTTTGCTTGTATCCAAGCCGCGCGCTGGCGATCCAGGCCTTTGCGTTGGGCAGTTGACAGCATGTGTTCGCTCAGGTCGATATTCAAAAAGCGGTAGTCCAGATCCTGAAAACGCTCAGCCACGCGAGCTGTTCCGCACCCCAAGTCGGCGATGATTGGCCCAGCGGCCGATTCGGTGCACTTTGGGAGCCAAGGCAGGATGAATTCGAGGTCTAATTTCATCATCCCGCTATCAGTAAAGTAATTGTCGTACTCGGTAGCAATGTGCGAACTGGTCAGGTAGTCCCAGGTTCCTCGATTTACCCCCAGTGGCAGTTGCCAAAATGGCTTTTTGTGCATGCTTTGTACTGAATAAAGAAAGTGTGTTCACGGCACCGGCGTTACCTGGCTAAGCTTAATCCGGATTAGTGGAGAAGAGGAATGCCCTACAATCTTTGCCCCGCAATGCGCAACGTGTTTGCCAAAGAGCGGTTTAATGGCGTGTTAGCCACGCTTAGGTGACCAAACGAGAGAATTGGGCGAGGTCCGTTAGATTGTTCAAGGTTCCTTTCTCGTAATAGCATTAACTGAGAACAGTCGATATCGCCGAAGTGAGGGCGGGCGAGAGGTCGTTGCCGCTTTTTCAGGGGCTACGTATAATCGGCTCCAAAATTGAATTTGAAGTTTGCGAGTGAAATCAAGAACTGCAGTTTAATGGAACACATTCTAGATAGTCGTGCGCGATTGTGGAGCATGCCGACCCTCCCAGGTTAACGGAGTTGGCTGGCATTTTGCGATGGTCCAGAATTGCGCACGGTTATCTAGGTAAATCAGCTGCGCAGCGGCATGGACAAATTCGGCAGGACATACATTGATGCCGCGAGGAGGGCCTCTCGGCATATTCCAAGTTTCTCACAGTGCATCATTGTAGGAGTTAACAGTCGTGGCAATTCGCATCGCAATCAACGGATTTGGTCGCATTGGGCGTTTGACGTTTCGAAATTTGGTTGAACGCAGCAGTGAATTCGAAGTCGTAGCAATCAATGATCTTACGGACAATAAGATGTTGGCTACTCTCTTGAAATACGACAGTATCCACGGTCGTTTTGACGGCACTGTCAGTTCCACAGATACTCATTTGATAGTTAATGGCAAAGAAATCCTTTGCCTCTCGGAGCGAGATCCAGCCAAATTGCCCTGGAAGGATAACCAGGTCGATATCGTGATAGAAAGTACAGGCATATTCACCGGACGTGCTAGCGGCGGAAAGCCCGGCTACGATACGCACCTCGATGCTGGTGCCAAAAAAGTCGTATTGAGTGCACCGGCCAAGGATGGTGCCGACTTGACGTGTGTTATCGGTGTTAATGACAACAAGTTGACGAAGGAAATGAAGTGCATTTCGAATGCGAGTTGCACCACTAACTGTTTGGCGCCGGTGGCTAAAGTGCTGAATGATTCGTTCGGTATCGAATCAGGCTTGATGACAACGGTACATGCCTACACTAACGATCAAAACGTTCAGGATTTGCCCCACAAAGATCCATACCGTGCACGTGGCGCTGCACAAAATATCATTCCTACTTCAACTGGCGCAGCGTCCGCAGTGGGTTTGGTAATTCCGGAGCTGAAGGGAAAGCTAACAGGAATTGCAATGCGTGTGCCAGTAGCAACCGGTAGCGTTGTTGACTTGACAGTTAACTTGGCGAAGGAAGCATCAGCAGAGGATATCAACGCAGCAGTTAAGGCTGCCGCAGAAGGTCCGCTTAAAGGAATCCTGGCATACACCGAGGACCCGATCGTCAGTTCCGATATTATTGATGATCCGCATAGCTCGATTTTTGCCGCTGACTTCACACAAGTATTGGGGAACAAGGGCAAGCTGGCCAAGATCGTTTCTTGGTACGACAATGAGTGGGGTTACAGCTGCAGAACGGCTGATTTATGTGCCATGCTATCCAAAATGCTCTAAGCAGTTTTGGTTGACAGGTTCAATACCTATAGCAATTCTCAGACGGACGGCGTTTGCCGTCCGTTTTCTTTTCAGCGGTAACAAGGACAAGAGAGTATCACAACCCGCAACGTCAGTGAGAGACTGACCGGGTTGTGATGAAAACAGGAAACCGTGACGGATCAGGATGTGATCAGATCAAAAATCTGTGACGTTTCAGTTTACGATAGGACTGCGTGTAGATGTGGTAATAGAGAATCACAACCCGACACGTCAGTGAGGGACTGACAGTGAGCATTCTAATCAGGCCAATAGTTGGTTGCTTGACTGAACAGCTGTGAGTGGATTCATGAAACACTGAGCTAACCACGGTCAGACGAATCA
>JAGQOY010000178.1 GCA_020427005.1 Planctomycetales bacterium | reverse complement strand
AAGCTCTTGCCAACAAACCGCACTAAAGCAACAAGCCGTGACGGTTCGGGTTACTAATCGTCCACAAGAGTTTGCAAATCGACTTTTTCATCACTCTGCTAGCGTGAAGTCAACTCATGTTCCAAGAATCCGGCTAGGTGGGGAAATCGGAATTCAAACCCCTCCTCCATAAGTCGCCGAGGTACAGCCCGACAACTTTGAAGTAATAGGCTATCGGCCATCCCCCCCAATAAAATCCGCAAAAGCACACTTGGAATGGGCAAAAAGGCCTTCCGTCCCAACGCATGTGCCAAATGACGTGTAAATTGGCGGTTTTGAACAGGGCAGGGCGACACGAAGTTGTAAGTTCCACGAGCCGACGGATGCGATAAAGCCCAAATCAATCCCTGAACACAATCCTCCAGAGAAATCCAGCTCCAATACTGCTTCCCATTTCCAAGTGCCCCGCCAAGACCCCAGCCGAAAGCAGGTAACATTTTTGCCAACGCTCCTCCACCTTGGCTGAGAACAATTCCCAAGCGAGGATGCAACGTGCGGATTCCGCGCTGCCGTGCGGGATCGCATGCCGCCTCCCAGTCGGCGGCTACTTGAGCCAAAAAATCGCTCCCCAACGGCGCCAGCTCATCCACTTCCAAATCGCCACAGTTACCATACACTCCAATTGCTGAAGCAGAGATTACACACTCTGGCGGAGTTGCCAAATCTGCCAGCTGCTTCATCAAACGATGGGTACAGGTGACTCGCGATTCATAGATTTTTCTTTTTGTAGCAGAATTCCATCTACGATCTCCAACAGAATAACCGGCTAGATGTACCACTGCCTGCACGCCGCAAAATTGTTCGGGCTGTACCAATCCTTTGGTGGGCTCCCAAATAGCAACCTCGATTTGTTCGCTTTCTTGGTAACCTGCGGTAGGCTGTCTACTGGGCCGACACATACGAACGATTTGATGCCCAGCCTCCAATAACCTCTTGACCAACGCCCCGCCGATCAGCCCACCAACGCCACTGACAGCAATTCGCATTTGGAATCCCTAATTCTAAGTCTTACTTCTTAAAGGCTTCATGCCGACTAGACATTTAGCCTGCGATGTATTATCCCCAAAACAGGTTAGGTTTGATGTGGCTTCCTTTTCATTATTGTTAATGCTAGCGAAACACGATGGCTGAAAATTGTGATTGTTCAGTCTCCGTGGCACGCATCAGGTGAGTATTTTTCAAAAAAACTCCACTACCAGCTGCCATGCTAAATGGCATCATCCAACTAACGAACCCCATGAGACACAGGTGAATATGAATTCAGCATCAAGTACTCCTGAAAAACGCCTGACATTGGACGATGCTCAATTAGTGATAGATCAATGGATAAATTCCGTTGGTGTGAGGTATTTTTCGGAGCTTACAAATTTAGCTCAGTTAATTGAGGAAGTCGGTGAAGTAGCTCGCGTTATGTCCCGAACCTTTGGAGATCAAAGCTTCAAACCTGGCGAGTCCCAAGATACACTGGCAGATGAATTGGCGGATGTACTTTTTGTTTTGCTGTGCATCGCAAATCAGACCCACGTCAATCTAACCGACGCATTGCAGAAAAACATTGCTAAGAAGACGCAACGCGACGCGAATCGTCATCAAAATAATGAGAAACTACGGTAGGTAGGATTCTCGCCACGTAAAAAATCTATGCCTTAGGAGTCCGAAACTTGAACTTGGAAATCATGCGCCGCGTAAAATTCTGCGCGGGCCATCGTTTATACCGGCACGGCGGCAAGTGCGAGTACTTTCATGGCCACAATTATGTGGCTGAATTCTTTGTGACTGGCCAGGAAGTCGACTCAGTAGGTAGGGTCTTGGATTTCGCCGACCTAAAAAACCGAACCAAGGGATGGATTGACGACCATTGGGATCACAGTTTTTTGGTCTGCGAGCAAGATCAAAATGCCATTGATGCACTTTCACAGGTGACGCCAAGCCGCATGTTTATTCTCCCGTACAATCCTACAGCCGAGAATATGGCGATTTACTTGCTCAACGTCGTCTGCCCGGACGTTTTGGAGGGAACTGGTGCTAGGGCTACCCGTGTTAGAATATGGGAAACGGACGACTCATACGCTGAAGCTAGGATTTAGTCATCCGACAAATTCGGTTCAGCTCACAAGTTCGGCAACTCAGATGATAACCTCACCTTTGCCGATGGGATTGGCCGCTTGACGATAGGCGTCCAATGCATCTGGAAGTAATTTTTCGAGGTCGGAAGCCCGTCGCCCGTCAGCTGGATGAGTTGACAAGAATTCCGGTGGCTTTTCACTAGTTCCTGCGGAAGCGAACCGAGTCCAAAACTTCGGGGCTTCCGACGGGTCGAAGCCCGCCTTGGACATCAACATCAAACCGATGTGATCGGCTTCCGATTCATGCTTTCTACTGTAAGGCAGGATGACCCCATACGTGGTTGCCATTCCATAGGCTTTCATCCACATATCTTTTTGCACTTGCTCGTGATTTCTCATTGCGTAACTGATGGCGGACTGAACACCGTTTACGGCCGTCTGTTGGCTCATGCGCTCTCCACCGTGTCTTGCCAGAACGTGGGCAACTTCATGACTCATGACTACCGCCAGCCCTGCCTCATTTTCGCAAACAGGAATGATGCCTTCGTAAACCACGATTTTCCCACCTGGCAGGCAGTATGCATTCTGTTCCTCGCTAGCAACAACGCGAGTCTCCCAATCGTAATCCGTCCTTCCCGCGATCTCGGCAATTCGACGACCCACACGTTCTACTATGCCTTGATATTGCGAGACCACCTGTGACTCATTATCTGCCGCTACGTCCGCGAAGGCCTGCTTGCCCATTTCCAATTCCTGGCTTTCAGGAATCAACATTAGTTGCTTGCGCCCTGTCACTGGTGCCGATTTACACCCACAGCAGCAGGCCCCAATGGTCAACGAAACGTTACGCATCCAGTCGCGACGACGCATCATATTGGTTCAATTCCTTCAAAAATGAACTACAGGTTATTTGCAATTGGTTGCCCAGTCCCAGTCATCCCCCAAAATGAAAACATCCTCGCAGGGAATTGTGACAACTTGTGTAATTCGAGTACAGGTCGAAAGAGAACCACTTTCCACAGACATCTTGCTAGCATTCCCCTCTTGAATTCATTGAGTCTGAAGAAGGACAATAGGCGTCAAAGAGGGTGATCTCTATGCGCTGTCTCCCAGCTCAGATTTCTTACATCTTGGACTGACGAGTAAACAGTTGACTTGTCACTTGCGGTGCGGAGCATTTAAGTGCAATGTAATAATCTTGGTTTGCTGACTCACTTACCTGATGAGACTTTTCTAAATTGCATCAGCGATTTGGCCTTCATTTGTTCGATTGACGGCCAGAATTTGAGCTTTGCCAATACCAGAGCCCTCGACCACCTCGGCTGGACACTGGATGAACTCGTTAGCTTGTCTCCCTGGTGGGCTCATATCACAGCCGTCAATTCACGGCAGAATCTATTGACCGTTTTCGAATCTCGGACTCTCTCATCTCCCACGTCCATTTCTCTGCTCACGTCAGGAGGTTCGCCCATTGGCATCACTTGCCACACTTTAGGCTACACCAACCAACACATGTTGCTCCTAGCGACTAGTTCATTAAATGAGTCCACGGCCGACGAGATTCTGAGACAAACTCAAGCTCGTTTCCGATCGATCGTCGACAGTCTATCGATCAGCCTCTTGTTAAAGGATTGTCAGGGCCGACGCGTCTACGCCAATCGTGCTTATCTCGATTCCAAGCATTGGCAACTGTCGGACATTCTCGGCAAAACCGACGAAGAACTCTTCCCGGCCGATCTTGCTCAGAGCTTTCGCCGCGATGACCTAGACGTCGTCCAACACGGCACGGTTATTCACAAATTTGAAGAAAGTGTGGATGCCGATGGCAAAGCAAAGTGGATTGAAGTCATTAAAGGCCCACTAAGAGACGCAGACAACAATATAAGCGGTGTCCAAATTCTGTTTTGGGATGCCACCCAGCGCAAGAGTATGGAAATTGCGTTGGAGAATGAGCGCAATTTGTTACACGCTCTGCTAGATAACATTCCGGATTCGATCTACTTTAAGGACCGAGATAGCCGCTTCATGCGAGTTAGCAGATCGATGGCTGAAAAATTCAATTTTGCTACGCCCGAATCGCTCATTGGCAAAACTGATGCCGATATCTTTACGTCCGAACACGCCGAACAGACTTGGCGCGATGAACAACGCATCATGGCCATTGGAATGCCCATCGTCGCCATGATTGAGAAAGAGACTTGGCGGCAAAAGGCGGACACGTGGTGCTCCTCCACGAAGATGCCGCTGCGAGACACGGAAGGCAAAACCGTCGGCACGTTCGGAGTGACACGTGACATCTCGGAATTAATTGAGATCGAGAACCAACTTCGCGAAGCTAGGGACCAGGCCGATCAAGCCAACAAGGCCAAGAGCCAATTCCTGGCAAACATGAGTCACGAGATTCGAACACCCATGAACGGCATCATAGGCATGACGGAGTTGCTTGCAGATACTCCTTTAAACAGCGCTCAACGATCTTTCCTTGACATGATCGATTTGTCGGCCCATAGCCTACTGCGAATCATCAATGATATTTTGGATTTTTCTAAGTTGGAAGCCGGCAGACTAGATGTCGAATTCCTACCCACCGATCTGAGACAATGCGTCAGCCAAGCCGCCAAGAGCTTGGCGACACGCGCCGGCCAAAAACAAATTGAATTGCTATTGGAGATCGCTCCCGACATTCCCAATTTGCTTCTCTGCGATTCCGGTCGCGTGCGACAGGTGTTAGTCAATCTAGTCGGCAATGCAATCAAATTTACTGAGCAAGGGGAAATCGTCATACGTGTTTCGGTGCAAGAAAAATCGGAACCAGACAGCCGCTATACCATCCATTTTTCAGTTCAGGATTCCGGCATTGGTATTCCGCCAGATAAGCAAGAGTCAATTTTCGAAGCCTTCTCCCAAGCGGACACTTCCACGACGCGACAATACGGAGGCACTGGATTGGGGCTCTCCATCTCAGCTCAATTAGTCGAGTTATTAGGGGGTAGAATTTGGCTCGAAAGCAGAGTAGATGAAGGCACTACATTCCACTTCACAATCACCGCTCAATCCGCAACCCCTCAAACCACAGATTCTTCTCAATATCAACCGAAGTATGAGCCACATTCGGCTTTGCGAGTGGCACTGGTTGACGATCACCTCATTCGAGCAGCAAATCTAAAACGCGGCCTCGAGAGCCTGGGAATTGATTGCTGGATTCATTCATCCGAACAACTGCAAAGCCTGCAAGAGAGTAATCTGCAGGACAGCTTGGTCATATTCGACGAATCAATCTTGAGCGATCCGACCCATCGAGAATCGGCTACCGATATGGACATCGCGGGTATTGCCGTGGCGGCTGCCGTTACTGGAGCCGATGTGCACCCAATCGCTGACTTAGCTTCTGGCTGCTACATACTTCCTAAACCGATTTTACCTAGTGAGATCTCCAATTTGATTCAGGAAATCACTAGTCGTCAGGAGTTGACTGTCGATTCCACAGAGGCCTCGTCCGCCGCTCAGTCCCCACCCGCACACCGACAGCTACGCATCCTGTTAGCCGAAGATGGCTTGGTGAACCAAGCTGTTTTCAGAGGACTTATCGAACGTGACGGACATCAGGTGGTGGTTGTAGAAAATGGCCAAGCGGCCCTCGAACTCTGGCAGGATGACTCTCATTTTGATGCGATTTTCATGGATGTACAAATGCCTGTCCTAGATGGTCTGGCAGCAACCAATGCGATCCGCAAACGCGAAACTTCAGCATCCCGAATTCCGATCATCGCTATCACAGCTGCAGCCCTAGAAAGCGACCGACAACGTTGCCTGGATGTAGGCATGAATGACTGCCTGACAAAACCTATTGAAGTGGCCGAGTTAAGACGATGTTTGAATCTAATCGCCCAAAGAGCATGGCACTAAGTCGCTCAATGATCGGAGTCCTCAATGGTAAAATCTGCATTGGTAAAAGTAGATTCAGGTTCCATCCAGCTATTTACTGACAAGCCGGAAGTCTGACCAGCTGAAATCGTATCCATAATTGTTGAACGACTTCTTTTTTACCCATGGCATTCTCAACAGTTCGGACTCTAACGGCTAGAACGATTCTTCCGATTAGGGCCTTCTAAGCTGGCTCACTTAGGCTCTGCAAACTAGATTTTTCATCAGAATTCCATTGCATCCCGTCTTTTGGAAGGAACCTGTAATAGATTTCAGTTATGGCCAAATTTTGGGCCATGGTTATGCATTTGCTTTGACGTAGGCGTAAAGAATGTACTGCACGAAGGCCCTGAAAAAGAGCCGAAGTTTCCATCGACGGGCGATAGCTACCGTCGAATGCGCCATTTGCTTGCCCATCATCGTGCTCATCACCGTCGCAACGATTGATCTTTCTTCCGCTCTATTCTTGAAGGAATCACTCACAGTTGCCGCTTACGAAGGAGCCCGCGTCGGTGCTTTGAATGGCGGAACAAATGATGAAGCGATTCAACGTGTTCAAGAAGTACTAACCGAGCGTGGCATTACCTACGACGACACTAGCGTTGTGGTGAGCTCTCCAGGTTTTGATACGGCAGCCACACTGGAACACGTAACCATTACCGTCACCGTGCGTTGCCAGGGAAATATGCCCTTGACCGGACAGTTTTTTCAAGGTCGCTCACTTACGGCTGCCGTTACCTTTCGTAAAGAATTTAAGAATTCATGAGAATTCCAAGCCGCAAACATCGCAGAAATCGGCGGACGAGCGCCCACTGGCGAACAGGGGCGACGATGGTCGAATTTGCATTAGTTGCACCAGTGTTTTTCCTACTGATCGTTACCTGCATCGAGTTTTGTCGACTCAACATGATCCGCAATTTGGCTCAAGATGCCGCTTACTATGCAGCCCGCCGTTGCATGGTACCTGGCGCAACGAAGAGCGAAATTGAATCCATGGTTAATCGTACACTGAGTAGCCTAGGAACGCGTGGTGCAACCATTAGCGTAAACAACGGTTCCAGCCTAAACGATTCGTCACCTACAGTAACCGTAGAAGTACGTATTCCCATTGGCAGCAATGCCTTGATTATGCCCAATTTCACGCGTGAAATTGAATTCCGCGCTATTTCGACTATTCGGACCGAGCGTCAAAATCCAGCCTGAGGTCAACCACTATGAAGGCAATCGGCAGAGTTCTTTGTTCTCCAACACAGAATGGAAGTGTCCGCCGTGGCGGCATCCTGATGGTAGCGGCACTCATTTTGCCAGTGCTGTTCATCTTATCAGGCTTCGTTATCAACCTAGCCTACTTGCAACTTAGCCGCACTGAGCTGCTGGTTGCCACGGATGCTGCGACGCGAGCTGCCAGCCGAACTTACAGCGAATTGCAGGACCGGGACGCGGCGAGAATCGCTGCGCAAGTCACTGCCGCTTATAACCGGGTCGCAGGCAGCCCACTGCGCATTGACCCCAATACCGATCTCAAATTCGGTTATGCGGACAATGGAAACTCTTCGTCACGATATACGTTTACGGAATTGAGTGAAGCCCAGTTGAACAGCGGAACGAGAATCGCCAATGCGATCTTAGTAAGTAGCAGTCGCACTCCAGGATCGGGCAGCGGGCCCATCTCATTTCCGATGCCTGGCTTCGTCCTGCCCAACGCCAGCCCAATCACTCAGTCCAGTACGGCTGTTCAGATCGATCGCGACATTATTTTGGTATTGGATCGTTCCGGTTCAATGGCATTCAAGTATTACGATTGGCCTCGGGGCACCAACCCCTGGAATACAGACGCTTACGATGCTGCCGTTCAAGCTGGCCTAATGACGAAGCAAACGGATCGCCGCGGCAGAGTAACCTACTACTACGCGCGCGGTGTTTCTAGCGACGATTACCAAGATTGGGCATGGTCCGACTATTTCAATTTGGGCCCGCCACCCAAGTCCCCTTGGGAAGATCTGAAAATCGCTGTACGAAACTTTCTCGATATCTTGCAAGAACAAAATCAAAATGGATTGGTGGGCATTGCCAGCTACTCGTCCAGCGCCTCACTCGACATCCACTTGACACGAGATTTTGCAGCCGTGGCCGCAGAACTGGACACCTTGAGCCCCAGTGGTAGTACTGCTATCGGCGAAGGCATAGAAGAAGGGGCCCTGGGGCTCTTCGATCCCTCCTACGCACGCCGCTACGCTATGAAGTCGCTCATTATCATGACCGACGGAATGCAAAACGCCGGTATCGATCCCGTTACTGCAACCAACAATCTAGAATCGCAACACCAGGTTACCATTCACACTGTCACGTTTTCAACTGGTGCTGATCAGGGCCGAATGAAACAGCTCGCCAAGGCCGGCAACGGGCAGCATTACCACGCAGACAATGGTAACGAACTGATCGAGGTCTACAGAGAAATCGCTCGGAATCTACCAACTCTTACGGTCGAATAACTTATCAACGTCAACTAGCCCCATGTCAGACACACTCGATTCACCGGCCATATCGCCACGGATCCAACGCTGGACTATGCTCATTAGTCTAGTAGTAGCCGTGGCGTGTACCGCCCAATTTGTTGTTCACTATTGGAATATCAGTCGCAGCTCGCCTCCGCTTGCTGCATCCTCGACACCGCAAACTATCAAAGAGCCCGTACCGAACATCCGGGACTCTGATGAAAACTATTTGGCCAAAATGCAGGCCTTGGATAGTCGCCAGATAACTGCTCGCATGCGCGAAATCGAACCCGAAAGATCGTCGACTCCAACTACTCCATCCATGAGCCGACGAGAACGATACGTACGATACTTGGAAGAGTCCTTACGAACAATTGGTGCCGACCAACCATACTTAGCTGCTCCGCTTACAGAGCGTCTCGATCAAACCAAGCAGGAGTTATCCGGCAAGTAGTAGCTATCGGTAACTGTCTAGAAAATGGCAATCGTTCCTGCCAGACTTCAGGAAAACTGACCTGCGAAACGACGAATGTCCACTTCCAGTTCTTGCAGGCGTGCCTGCAAGAACTCTTTGGCCTGCTGCAAATCCTGCGATTGTTCCTTGGGACAATAGGTGAACATATAGAACTTCACCTTCGGTTCGGTACCGGACGGGCGAACTGCGAAATAATTGCCCTCCAATTCAAGGTCGAGCATTACCATGTCGGCGGGCGTCGAATCTAACGGCAACGTTTGCCCATCGGCGTTGGTCACGGTCAACGATTTGTAGTCACGAACAGCAGCGACACTTATCCCTCCCAACACTCGCGGTGGTTGCGTGCGAAAAGCTTGCATGAGCTTGCGCATGTTCGCCATGCCTTCACTGCCTTCCATCTGAACGTTGATCAACCCTTCAAGGTGACAACCGTGTTGTCTTTGCAACTCTGTGAGTCGTTGATGCAACGTCTTTCCTTGGGCCTTGAGCTCAGCCACCAGCTGACTCATCAACAAACAGGCCACTGCACCATCCTTGTCACGACAATATTGTCCGACTAAATAACCATGAGACTCTTCCGTGCCAAACACGAAACCATCGGGACCAGCACTGTCCATGACACCTGCGATCCACTTGAACCCGACATGCAAGTTACCCTCGCACCGCACCGAATAAGAAGCCGCTATGCGTCGCGTTAGCTCAGTGGTTACCAGCGTCTTTACTACGTAAGAAGCTTGAGTCAACAACCCCATCCGCTGCATCTTCTGACACACAAAATCCGTTAGCAAGGCTCCGATCTGATTGCCATTAATCGTATCCCACTCACCTCCAGCATCCGAAGTAAGCGGAGCTGCAGCTCCTAATCGATCACAATCCGGGTCCGTTGCGAGAATGACATCTGCTCCGGTTTTTCGAGCATGCTCGATGATTTCATCAAATACTGCCTTATTCTCCGGATTACTGACATGTCCCGGTACATTGGGAAAATCTCCACTCGGTTCGGCATGCCGCTGATAGACTTCAACATCGTGAAAACCTGACGCCTGCAAGAGTGGCAGAACCGCAAAAGCTCCCACACCATGCAAGGGAGAATAGATAATCTTAGATCCACGTTCACCGGGCCAGGCGTATTTCCCAGCGGCTTGCAGATAGGCCGAATCAACTTCTGCTGTGCAAATGTGAATCTTGCCCTCCGTAAGGGCTTGTTGAAAATCAACTTGTTTAATCTCGTTTGTATTCATCACACGATCAATAATCGCCTTGTCGTGAGGAGGTAATACCTGCCCCCCTGTCGACCAATAAACTTTGACCGCATTGTCACTTGGAGGGTTATGGCTTGCAGTAACCATGATGCCACATGCACAGTCCTTGAAACGAACTGCAAATGACAGTTGCGGAGTGGCCCGATACTCGTCGAGAAAAACAACCTCGAAACCATTGGCCACCATTATTGACGCACACAATTCAGCGAATTCACGCGAGCGATGCCGCGTATCGTAAGCAATCGCACAGCGCAAGATCTGCCCCGCTTCACGGGGTTGTTCAAGAATATATGTCGCTAGGCCTTGCGCACTCTCGCCGATGGTCCTTTCGTTGATGGCATTGGACCCAAACGCATACATGCGTCCTCTTCGCCCACCTGTGCCAAAAGGAATTACGGTCCAGAACACATCGTCTAACTTTTGCCATTGATTATTGGCAACGTGCTCCATGATCTCAGAACGATATGCAGCATACCTTTCTTCTGTTAACCAGACTCGCAAGTTGTCAGCCGCCGAAGAGGACAACTTCTCATTTTCTACCGCCTGATCAACTAAGCTCAATACGCTTTCAACGTTATTCATCACATTCGCTTTCGTGCTCGTAGTTACTACTGATCAACGCGGAATTGTAGGGCATGGTTGAATACACAACTAGTCGCCCCATGAGCTCTCTGGTCCCCTGGGACTGGCTGAGTAATTTCGCTTGACGACCGGACTCTTTTTGGGGAGTATACGGGCGACAGGATATGCAAACCCAATCTACAACCCCCTTCAAATTCAACGAGATACCCGACCGATGAGCGAACCCATTATTAGCGTGAGCGGGCTGCGAGGTACTATTGGAGAACAGCTAACTCCAGTTGTTGCAGCAAATTACGTGGCTGCCTGGGCCACAACACTTCCCAAGGGAAGGATTGTTGTGTCGCGTGACGGTCGACAAAGTGGCGCCATGCTTGGCTCTGCCGTTTGCAGCAGCTTGCAGGCACATGGATTCGATGTCATTGACTTGGGCGTCGCGGCCACCCCTACAGTGGGAGTCATGGTAAGGACCGAACAAGCCGTCGGGGGAGTCCAGATTTCCGCCAGCCATAACCCGAGGCCCTATAACGGATTGAAACTCTTTAATAGCAACGGTCGCGTGCTCCCTCGCTCCGAAGGAGAAAGAGTACTGGACGCGTATCGGCGCAGAGCCTCAGCCTGGGTTAGCGTCGAGAACCTGGGTACCTTCCAACAACTTGCGGATCCGCACGCAAAGCACCTGGAATTGCTGCTTTCCAGAATTGACACGTCGCCGATTCAAAATCAAACGATCCCAGTCCTGCTGGACAGCAACCACGGAGCGGGAAGCCTGCTTGGCCAACGACTGCTGAGTACTCTGGGGTGCCATACAAAAATCCTCGGTGGAGAACCCAATGGGGACTTTGCACATCCGCCAGAACCACTTGCTGAGAACCTTCAAGATGTGTGTGCCGAAGTGAAAGCGGGTGGGTTTCAAGTTGGTTTTTGCCAAGACCCCGACGCCGACCGACTTGCCATCATTGACGAACGCGGGATGTACATTGGTGAGGAATTAACGCTTGCGCTGTGCTTAATGCAGGTTTTGCCTAGCAATCCAGGCACGGTAGTAACCAACTGCGCCACCAGCAGTTTGGCTAAATTCGTGGCCTCGGCAAATCGCAGTCAAGTAAGACAATCGGCCGTAGGCGAGGCCAATGTCGCAGACCTCATGCTTGCCGAGAACGCGGTGTTTGGAGGCGAAGGTAACGGTGGTCCCATCGACCCTCAAGTAGGGTTCGTACGTGATAGTTTTGTGGGCATGTGCCGCATCCTGCACCTGTTGGCAACCACAGGTCAGGCGGTCAGCCAACTTGTGAGCCAGCTACCACCTCTGACGATGTATAAAGATAAAATTGATATGTCGGCTGAATCTCTGCCAGAATTTTTCGCCTTGCTGCAGCATGCCATGCCAGACGCCAAGGCCTCGATGCCCGATGGGCTAAAGCTTGAGTGGGAACATCAATGGCTATTAGTTCGAGGAAGTAATACCGAACCCATCGTGCGGCTAATTGCCGAAGCCGTTGACTTGGCATCCGCTAAGGCTCTTTGCAACCAAGCCCGTGCGCTAGTAAATCTTCCGCAGGTGTAAAGCCCGCCAACTGCCGAGCTACATAATGGAGAAGTAAACGTCACAGGCAAAGTCTATGTACTCGGTTTTTACTTCCATCGGATAATTGTGATACAGACACAAATTGCGAATCTGTAGTAGCAGATCCCGAGGATGGCAATTACGAAAGGGACGATTCTTGGGCTTGTTGTGATTGGTGATCAAATAGTCGATCATTTCTGGCCGATAGGGCAAACCGACCTTGGGGCTCATGATTTCAAAAAGCTTGCGGAACGCGGTCTCTGACGGATTTTCCACTTCGATTTTGTAGGGTATTCGGCGTAGAAATGCATCATCGACCAGGTCCTTGGGCTGTAGGTTAGTAGAGAATACCACTAGCTGATCGAATGGAACCTGAGTCTTCTTTCCGCTGGACATGTTTAGAAAATCATACCGTTTCTCAAGCGGCACAATCCAGCGATTCAACAGCTCATCGACACGCATTCTCTGGCGTCCGAAGTCATCGATAACAAGCACTCCGCAATTGCTTTTTAATTGCATGGGGGACTCATTAATGTTCGTCTCTCGATCCTTCTGAACTTCCAACATATCCATCGTCAATTCACCACCGGCAATGATGGTGGGGCGTCGAATTCGAATCCAGCGGTGGTCGACATCCGAATCCTTCAGCAAGCCGCCGCTAGACCCAGTTTCCTCAGCCTGATGAAGTAACGGATCAAAAACCCGCATGATTTCACCATCCACCTGTACGGCCCGAGGAATCCAAATGTATTTGCCAAAGGCAATCGTAATTCGTTCAGCGATACTGGTTTTTCCGTTTCCGGGATAACCATAGAGAAACATACCCCGTCCGCTGTTAACTGCAGGGCCAAGCTTATCAAGCATCTTGCGATCAATAAGCAAATCTTTGAATGCATTTAGCAATTCTTCGCGGCGGGGATACTGGCCTTCTACGGACTGATATTTGACGGCTTCACAGTACTCTTCCATTCTCACTGGTGCGGAACCGTAGTAGGTGGTTCGCTGCAAGTATTGTTTGGCTCGCTCGCGTCCTTGCTCTGACAAAACGTGAGTGTAGTCACCTACGGAATTAGAACCTCGGTAGGCAGTTAACTGCTCATATTTCAATCGATTGAGAATGGGCTCAATCATCAAGAAAGGAAGTTTGACTTGATCTGCGATTACTCGCCCGGTGGCTTCACCACGCGCCAGAAGAAAACGCATGATGATTTCTTCCAGAGCAGATTCATTGACTCCTGCGGCATAGAGATCTTTTGGAATGCGGGGAATGAACGGCTCGTCGCGTTTTCCTGTTAACCAACCAAAACTGCACTCACCACTTGCTCGGTTTTCGGTTGGAGCGGGAGCCGGTGCATTGGCATTCTTGATCGTCGGCGGATTGCCATTGCTGGGTTGCCTGTGATTTGATTCGGCCGGTGCTGGACGGATAGAGGCCTGATTGTCTGGTGTCCCCTTACCTGCGACCAAGCCATCAATGCGCTGCAGAATGGCTTCCAGTTGCTGATCTTTGTCTCCCGAAGAGGGCGTTTCATTTGGTGAAATAGGTACGTTGCCACCCGGAACTCGACTCATACAGAACTCGAAGCTAGCGTTAAAGTCGGAAATACCAATACAACGTGTCCAAACCCTTCTCTGGACACTCCTGCAAAGCAAGGTTAGGTCACGAAAATGAGTAAGGCAAAACTCGCTAGGACAATCTCACCTAGATGCTCCTAACGCCACGCCATGGTGCATCCTAGAGGCCGTAAACGAGTCGGCGATTCATTGGCTACGCCCCTCAAGGTGGCAACAGCGATCGGTTCCCTATCTATTTCCATGCTTTTGCACCCAGCGTAGATACGCAACCATCCGCCCCCGACGATAGCTAGACATGGTCCGGTAACGATGAGTCACCGTGAACGGGCCAACCTTCGGCCGACCAGAGAAAGAATTTAGGCCAAAGTCGCACGCTACCATAAGGTTGCTACAATCCCCCTTCAATGTACTCAAGGCGAAGTTGCACAGCTTTAGCTGTGGCAGCAATTTGCATATCAAAAAGATTTTTGAAATAGTGATCTCTAGAGGCTTGCCGAACTCAAGTACTCTGCGTACATTCTTGCACATCGCTGACGCATTTAAGGATTTCAAGCGAGCAGGAGTGAATCGACTTTATAAGGGTCAAAAATTCACTGATGCCCTTGACCACAAAAAGCCGAAGCGATAAATTACTTGACT
>JAGQOY010000177.1 GCA_020427005.1 Planctomycetales bacterium | reverse complement strand
AAGAACACGCTGGAAATACCGAAGTTATTTTTCCGCAGTTCCTTAGAATCATCCCATGAAGACTCTGGCACAGCCCACAGAGCCAGTGTTTTTTGCCATGATGTGCTGATAATTAGAGCAACCTTCAAGTATGAGTAGCTCGTTTTGGCCCGTTTGATCGGCGATTTCTTTTGATGCATACGCTACACGTCGGTGAGACTTGGCTCAGACTTTTTCAAAGATATTCATAGAGGATTCAAGTGCAGATGATTCGAGTGTCGGGATACTTTCGGATGGAAATCGACCAAAAATACAACGCTTACCTAAGGTCCGTTTCTTTGTTCCTTGCAGCCATGGCGTACCTGTCACCTAGCTGTGCCGAGTCCCTGTGTTCGGCCGATGAATCTCGGCCCAATATCATTTTTCTTCTTTCCGACGACCAAACGATAGGAGCCGTCGGATGTTATGGCAACAGTGGGATCATTACTCCTCACCTTGACCAGTTAGCGGCTGAAGGGGTCCGATTTACCAATCACTACAACACGACTTCGATCTGCATGGCCAGCCGGGCAAGCGTGATGACGGGGCTCTATGAGTATCGCCATGGGTGCAATTTCAGTCACGGCGATCTGGAACGAAGGTTTATGGATCAGGCATATCCAGTGCTGTTGCGACAGGCTGGATACTTCACCGGATCTGCGGGCAAAATCGGATTTGTCTTGCAAAAGAACGATTTTGAAGGCCTGGCACCAATGTTTGATATGTGGGGCGGCGGTCCGGGACAGACTTTCTACGAAACCGCAAAGAACGAAGCCATCGCAAAGTATGCCGAACAGTATCCGCACTGTTCACGGGCTTATGGTGCCTGGGCGCTCGACTTTCTGAAAGAGGCAAAGGCCAGTGGCAAGCCTTTTTGCATGAACATCAGTTTTAAGGCGCCGCACAAGCCGAGCACGCCCGATCCCATTGATCTGGAGTTGTACGGTAGAAGAACGTTCACACCGCCGCCAAACTACGGTGCGGAAAATGGAAGCCACCTTTCCCTGCAGTCAAAAACGAGTCGAGCGGCGACATCATTTGAAGATGGCGATTGGAAGCAGGATTACGACAAAAGGGCTCGGAATTACTACGCGCTCATAACTGGCGTCGATGCGGCTGTAGGCATGATCCGAGAGGGACTGCAGCGCGAGGGACTGGCCGACAATACAGTTATCATCTTTACATCGGACAACGGTTACAATTGCGGAGCACACGGTTTCAGCGACAAAGTGCTGCCCTACGAGGAAGGCTCGAAGTCGCCGCTGATCATATACGATCCGCGTTTGTCCAAACAACATGCCGGTGCTGTCTGTGATGCCTTGACCGGCAATGTGGACATGGCCGCTACGATCTGCTCTTTTGCAAGAGTCTCTACTCCGGAGGCGATCGATGGAAGGGATTTGCGCCCTCTTCTCCTCGATCCCGAATCGCAAGTACGGGACGCTCTGCCGCTGTTCAATTTCTGGGGGATCGAATCGGCTCAGTCGATGGCCGTCATGACGCAGAGATGGAAATATGTTTATTGGTACTTTGGTGGAAACGACCTGCAGCCGACAGAAGAATTGTTTAACTTGTCGAACGATCGCTTCGAAATGGCCAATAGGGCCTCACAATTGAATTACGCCTCGGACCTTGCACTGATGCGGCAACTTTATGACTCGGAAATAGAAAGTATTAGGGCAAAGGCCGTAGATGACCACGGGCATCGACCTTATGCAATTCTCTTTAGCCGCATTGCCAGTTGGGATCAGAAGGCTCCGTTATTGAAGGATCTCAATACTCAGGAAAACGAAGAGGGTGGGACTCCACGGCTTCGTAGGAGGAAAGCGGAAGCGACTGAACGGCGTTAGCCAAGTAAGAACAGCACGGCTACCACTGTGATTTGAAGAAGAAGTTCATTCCTTTGCTCTAGGGAACCAGATGGGGCAGAATGGGAACACAACGGCAAGTCCCTTGGAGATTCATGATGAAATCGCGGTCCAGTCTTTTATGAGCAGGACCGAACTCCTATGCGAGGGGGATGGACAGGCAGTCTAACTACTTTGGTAGCATGTTTCTCGGCGGTTGAGAAAGAATTCGCATTCAGAAAGCTTGAGACGCAAACGCTGTGTCACAGCGACGAGTATCATGCGGCAAACACCTTGCACAGTCCGTGTCGTGGTTTTAATGATGGCCGCATAGAAGCCGAGAATCGGGATGCCTTCTGAGGTCTGTTGGAGGTTATCACCTCTCTCAAAATTTCTGTTCAACGGCGATTTTTGAATCGGTTGAAATGAGGGCCCGCGGCCATACACGGAGGTTCGGCGTTTGCGTATTTGAAAAAGCTGGGACGATTCATTGCCAGCCATATCGCAATTTACTGGCTACCCAATTAGCTTTGGTGCGGGCTGTCGGGTTTTTTCGTCGTTTGAACATTATTGAAGAGTCTTGCCGAAGTTGGAGTGGATTATGGACTCCACGGCAGTTTCAATTGACCAAGCGGTCGTAGTTTTGCCGTATTTGAACATTCAACCTCCGGAGAACTAAAACTTGGCTCAAAACCTATGAACGATCCTTCGCTGATCAATGCAGCGTATCTATCACTAAACGATATGCAACTCTCTAAGATCGACGAACTTTGTGATCGTTTTGATCAGGAGTTGGTCAACGGGCTCGATCCGAGCATCGAGAGCTTTCTAGCTGAAGCTCCTGAATCAGTTCGCTGTGAATTGTTCGAAGAATTGCTGGCCATGGAGATGGAATACCGGGCAAACCAAGGCAATCTCTTTGCGCCGCACGACTACATACAGCGATTCCCACAGCATCAAACAATCATCGCTCGGAAATTCCGCGAGTCAAAAAGACCTAAGAAGGTGGGCGGGGATTCAACGCAGTTTTCCGGCAACACTACCGTCCCGGGCAACGAGCAAATTGCGGGTGAAGTCGATGGTCTTGCTGGCCTAGGTAACTTTAGCTTGATTGAGGAAATAGGCAGCGGCGGTATGGGAGTCGTTTGGCGCGCCGAACAGTTGTATCCGGTCCGGCGTCAGGTTGCACTCAAACTGATCAAGACGGAATGGGCGTCGAAGGAAGTGATCGCCCGATTTGATGTCGAAAAGCAAGCCTTGGCATTGATGAATCATCACAATATTGCCAAAGTGTTGGACGCGGGAACAACTGCTGGCCGAAGGCCGTTTTTCGTGATGGAGTTCGTCGATGGGCCCCCGATTACTCAGTATTGCGATGACAACAGGCTAAGTATTGCTGAAAGGCTGCGTCTGTTTATCAATGTATGTAAAGCAGTTCAACATGCTCACCACAAGGGAATTCTGCATCGCGATCTCAAGCCGACGAATGTACTTGTTTCCGTAATTGACGGCGAAGCGGTTCCGAAAGTCATCGATTTTGGCTTGGCGAAAGCCACGGAGCAAAATCTGAAATTGACGGACAAGACGATGATGACCGAGTTCGGGGTAGTCGTTGGAACACTTCAATACATGTCGCCTGAGCAAGCCGAGCTCAAGGGAATGGATGCCGAGGATGTTGACACACGGTCGGACATCTACTCGTTGGGTGTCATGCTGTATGAGCTGCTGGCAGGCAACACTCCGATCGACAAACGGGTCATTGGACAAAGCAATGTGCTGAACGTTTTGGAAAAGATACGCGAAGAAGACCCACTGCGACCGAGCCAACGTTTGCACTCGTTATCAGATACATCCAAGTCGGCCATTGGGGACCAGCGTCAACTGCATCCTCTAAGATTGCGGCAAACTCTGCGAGGCGATCTTGATTGGATCGTGATGAAGGCGTTGGAGAAAGATCGCAGTCGAAGGTACCAAACGGCGAATGACTTGGCGCAGGATATTGCCAATTATTTGTCGGGTGACGCCGTTGCTGCTCGGCCGCCCTCGACGTGGTATCAGATCCAGAAGTTTGCGCGACGAAATCGAGGACTCATGGCCGGCCTGACCGCTATAAGTACCGTGTTGTTGGCTGGTATCGCAGGAACGAGCTATGGACTAATTCGCGCCAATCGAAAAGCAATCGAAGCAAACGACCATCGAGTAGTCGCTGAAAACAAATCAATAGAAGCAGAAGAACAACGAGGCAAGGCTGTTGAGGCGAGTGACAGAGCGACCGCGGAGTCACAACGGGCTCGCGATGCCGAAGCCAGTGCAATGTTTCAGCTTGCGGTAGCTCGGGGCGATGCCCAACGGGCTTCAGAGGCCCGCAGTCTTTTGCATCAGATCCCGCTGGAATATCGCCACAATTTCGAATGGAATTTTAGTAACCGGCGGTTCCAAGGCAGCGACGTAGTTTGTTGGGGGCATACCGACCATGTGCACGCGGTCGCTTATATGCCAGATGGGACCCGCGTAGTGTCGGCGTGTGGTGATGGGACGATCAAACTTTGGAATGCGATAACCGGACAAGAACTCGGCAGGTTCGAGGGGCACGAAAACGCGGTATTTGGACTGGCCGTCAGTCCAGATGGTACCCAGATTGCATCAGGGGGAAGCGACAGGTTGGTCAAGATATGGGATGTAAATTCAGGGAAACTCGTGCGAACGCTAGAAGGTCACGCCGGTTCAATCCATTGCATTGCATTTAGTCCAACCGGAAATCGAATCGCTTCTACATCTGAAGACAAGACCGTAAGGATTTGGGATGTAAGTTCAGGTGAGAATGTGATGACTATCACTGGACATACCGCAGCAGTGAGGTACGCAGCCTTTAGTCCGGATGGGAAACAGCTAGCTTCGGTGGGTGACGACAAAATAATACGAATTTGGGAGACCCTATCGGGGCAGCCAATTACCCAGCTCCACAAACATGGAATTGAGGTATTAGGAGTCGCCTTCAGCCCGGACGGCTCTCGACTGATTGCCAGCTCATATGGCTATGTGTCGCTCTGGGACGCTCGATCCTGGCAGTTCATGACCCAATGCGGAGGTCACGACGGACAAGTACGTAGCGTATCCTTTAGCCCAGATGGTACCTATTTCGCCGCTGCGGGAGACGATTCAAAAATCAAACTGTGGGACGCTCGTTCAGGGACGATCATCAGGACAATTGGTGGACATGCCAAAGGTATATTGGGAATTGCCTTCAGCCCAGATGGTTCGCGACTTGTCTCGGGAGGCCAGGATCGAACGGTCAGGATCTGGAATTCGAGCGGCAAAGAACGAACTAGCGATATCGGAGATACCGGCGCCGACAACTCAATCACGCTCTTGGGGCATCTCGGAAAAGTCTATTGCGTTTGTTTCAGTCCGGATGGAAAACAACTCGCTTCAAGTGGGCAGGACGGAAGGATCCTCTTGCGGGATGCACGGACTTGCAGAATTCTAAACACCCTGAGGGGACACACTGCCTCGGTAAATGAGTTATCGTTTAGCCCCGACGGTTCGCGACTTGCTTCTGCCAGCGACGACCACACTATTCGAATGTGGGATACTCGTACGGGGGAACAGTTGGCGGTAATGAAAGGACATACCAATTGGATTCGCGGCCTTGCATATTGTCCCGATGGAACTCAGTTGGCGTCGGCTGGATGGGATGGAGTTCTCAAGCTTTGGGATACAAAAACTTTTGTCGAAACCGCTTCGTTCCGGGGGCATCGTGGCGGTTTGTACTGTGTAAACTTCAGTCCTGATGGAAAACGTTTGGCATCTGGGAGTAGTGACCGAACTATAAAACTATGGGACGTTCAATCCGGCAAAGAAATTCGAACTTTGAGCGGACACACGGGAATCGTTCGGGCACTAGCTTTTGATTCGCGCGGCGAACGGATTGTTTCAGGCGGCTATGACACGAAAGTACGAGTGTGGGAGACTGATTC
Organism: Planctomycetales bacterium; assembly: GCA_020427005.1. GTDB lineage: Bacteria > Planctomycetota > Planctomycetia > Pirellulales > Pirellulaceae > Aureliella. The sequence goes on along the minus strand of JAGQOY010000177.1, from coordinate 8,866 downwards.
AGGAAGGCAAATTGTGTCATGCTATGTTCAGGGAGGGGCTGTGTTTGGGCTCGCTTTCAGTCCTGATGGCAAGCGAATCGTAGTTGGGCACACGGGCAATGCGGCCAATCTATTCGATGCATTTACGGGAAAGGAAATCATGGCTCTTCACCTTGGAAATTCAGGAGCTTCCAAGCTTAACTTCAGTTCCAATGGAGAGCGGCTGGCAATTTCAGAATCAGGGATTGCCAGAGTCCGGATCTTTGATGCGCCTCGAGATCACGAAACGGCGTTCCTCAGTGGACATGCTGAGGCGGTGACTCGCGTTACATTCAGTCCCGATGGTTCACGAATCTACTCAGAGGCCGAAAACGAAAAGCTAGTTTGGGATGTGGCAACGCAGAAAAAGATTCCAAATGCAAACTGGGACCCGCCGGAAACCGGCGCCGAAATTTCTCCTGACGGCAAATGGTTTGTAAGCTCTGAAACAAACTATGTAGTGCTTGTCGACCTTGAGCACAAAAACACACCTGACGAAAGGGGCTATCGAGTCGCCATGGCGAGCTTCGATCCGTTTTGGCATCAAGAGAAGGCACTTGCCTTCACAACCATACAGAATTGGTACGCAGCCGTGTTTCATTATGCGTTGCTAATGAATTACGATCCTGACAATGGCGCCTTCTACGATGGTCTACATGCGACTTATCGAGCACTTCAGGCCCAGTTCGAAAATGCAAATCTCGAACTTGAACCCCATATCGCGATAACCGTCAAGGATTCGCTGAAACTCCCACGCGGAAACAAAATGCCTGAATCATCTGCGGGTGAAGCTGAAGAGATGAACAATTCGATATGGCCGAAGGTTAGTACTTCTTCGGCTTTTAAGCAAACGCCTCTCTCGGATTCGGAACTAAGTCAATTCCGCGCACTCGTCCAGCAATTTCCTCGCGATATCTACTTCAACACACTTGCGACTGCCGAATTTCGCATAGGCAACTATCAGAACGCCGTCGAAGCAGCGTTCCAGTCGGTTGAGTTGTCTGCGCAGATTTTTCCCGGCGATTACGCCATTCTGGCCATGAGTTTTGCTGGACTCGGCGATACAGAAAACGCGAATTACTATCGGGATCAATTCGAACAAACAAACGCTCTCAAGGCGTTCCAAAACGACGAAGAATGCAAGTCGTTTGCCCGCGAAGTAGAAGACAGGTTCAAATACGTTTCACCCCCTGAAAACTGAGGCGCAATACCTGAATATCCCAAAAGGGCCATATGATCCTGATGATTGGAAGCTGTTCAGGCAGTTGTATTTACTCATTCCCTACCGCTAGCCAGAAGCAGGGGCTCACTTGAGGGTCAGGACTCCGGTTATTCTCGTCAAAATTGAGGTAGTTTTTCGATCAACTACTAGCACCAAACCCAGCTTTGTTGCTCAATGAAACGTCTTGGCGCAGAATAGGCACATCGTGAAGGCAACACCCTTGGAGTTTGATGAAGAATGGAGGACAAATCTGTAACGGGCTGGATTGACCAGCTTGCCGAGGGGGATGAACGAGCGGCGGAGCAGCTATGGAAGCACATTTCTGGGCGGCTGCAAGAATTTGCGATCAAGAAGCTCGACACGCAAACCCGCCGTCGCTACGACGAGTATGATGCCGCAAACAGTGCTTTTCATAGTCTGTGTCGTGGTCTTATTGATGGCCGCTTAGAAGCCGAGAATCGAGATGCCTTCTGGGGTTTGCTGGCGGTTATTACCTCTCGCAAAATTTCTGGTCAGCGGCGTTTTATGAATCGTCTGAAAAGAGGGGCTGGAGCTGTACGCGGTGATTCAGCGTTCGTGGAATTTGGAAAAGCTGGAATCAACGAATTTAGAGGGAACCAAAAGACGCCTGATGTGCTAGCCGAGGTTGCTGAAAGTTGTTCTCAATTGCTCGACGCACTTCCGGATGAAACGATGAAGACCATCGTGTTGCTCAAGTTTCAGGGTGTAAAGAACGGGGAAATTGCCCGTGAGCTCAAGTGTACTCAGCGAACCGTTGAACGCAAATTGGAGAGAATCCGCCGGATTTGGGTGGAAGCAGGCTTACACGACGGCGATCAGTGACGCTTACCGAAAAACTGTTTCCGAGCAAAGCTGTACGAGTCGATTTAAACCAAAGCAATACTGCAAGTTACTGATTATCCACTTGCCTTGAGAATTCGTTCACGGGTTACCTAAAACATTATTCGAGCGATGGTTCCTCAACCAGTTGACCCGTTAGTAACGGCGTTCTTCGCTGGCAAAGTTCGCAATTATCGTACGTTCGTTTTCCTCCTATCGTTCGCAGCGAAGCGTTTACTACGGGTGATCGAGCGCGATGAGCGTTTCGAAATGGTTGTTTTCAAAAAAACGTGATTGGCCCATCATGCTTACTCCCAAAGGCAAAACAGGATTTAGGTGACGTTCAATGAAATTCCAGCACATCAGCTTGCTCCTGTTCGCCCTGTTGCTTTCACTGGCTTCTCTCTCTGCTGCAGAGCCTTCGAATTCGCAGGCCAAGCCGAATATCATCCTGATCATTGCCGATGACCTCGGTCCTGGCGACCTAAGCTGTGCTGGAGCGACAAAGATCAAGACACCAAACATTGACCGGTTGGCGGCGGAAGGTGTCCGATTCACACAGGGCTACGCTCCCTCCGCGACTTGCACTCCGTCGCGCTATTCGTTGTTGACGGGTGAATACGCCTGGCGGCAGAAGGCAAAGAGCAACAGCATTCTGGATGGCGACGCACCGCTGTGCATCGAACCGGGCCGACTCACGTTGCCTGCGATGTTGCGCGCAGCGAATTACCAGACCGGAATTGTCGGCAAATGGCATCTCGGTCTCGGCGATGGCAGGACCAAGGTGGATTTCAATAATGAAGTCAAACCAGGCCCACTCGAAGTTGGATTCGATTACTGTCACATCATTCCCGCGACCGTGGATCGTGTGCCCAGTGTTTGGATTGAAAACCACCAAGTGCTGGGTCTCGATCCCGCCGACCCTATCGAGGTCAGCTACCTTGCAAAGATCGGCGACGAACCGACCGGTCTGGAGCGCCCCGACTTGCTGAAACAAGGCGCAGATAAGCAGCATTCCTGCACGATCATCAATGGCACCAGCCGTATTGGCTACATGAAGGGTGGCATAGCGGCTCGGTTCAAAGACGAGGAACTCGCCAGCACGGTCGTTGCGAAATCGATCGAATTCATCGAGCAGCAGAAGGACAAGCCGTTCTTTCTCGAAGTCGGCTTGTTTGAGCCGCACGTGCCGCGCGTGGCTGAGAAGCCATTTGTCGGTTCGAGCGGCACGGGAGTTCGCGGCGATGTCATCCAGCAGATCGACTGGGAAGTTGGCGAAATCTTGAAGGCACTCGACCGCCTCCAGCTAGCGAACAATACTCTGGTTGTCTTTACCAGTGACAATGGGCCGATTCTCTTCGACGGTTACTACGACCGTTCGGTGGAGGACTTGAATGGCCATCAGCCCACCAGTGGCCTTCGAGGTTGGAAGTATCTCACTTTTGAAGGCGGTTGCCGCGTGCCATTCATCGCGCGCTGGCCGGAACACATCCAGCCACGCGTGAGCGAGCAAATGATCAGCCTCGTGGACTGTTTTGCCACTCTGGCTAAGATCGTTGACCATGAGATCGCGGCAGACGCCGCTATGGATAGTTTAGATTGTCAGCCGCGATGTTGGGAAATACCCATACGGACCTTCGTACCGAAACTGTGCTTCACGGCATTGGCGATGCGCTCGCGATCCGCCAGGGCAACTGGAAATATATTCCCGCCACCACCAAAGAGAGTGCAAGTGGCATCGGCAGTGGTGCGAACGCATCCGACGCTCGGTTTGCTGCCTCGAACATCTCCGAGCCAATGCTGTTCAATCTCACTACCGATCCAAACGAGCAGTGCAACATTTTCGCAATGCATCCCGACAAGGCGAGCGAGTTGGCTAGGCAACTGGAATTCATCATCGCCAAAAGCAATCCAAAGAAACCGTCTGCAGCAACACGCTGAGTAGCAGTCAAAAACAAATAATTAACAAAAAAGTTGATTGGAAGGAATGTTTTACTAGGCCACCCGCAGGGGGCAATACAACCTCAAGCACTTTGCCTAAAGATCGAACGTGGATCGATGTATGACGACAATACCGATGCAGCTTTGGACCGTTTCCCCCTGGACAAAGACGATTCTGACTTGTACTCGTCGCAATGAAGCATTGTCAGCTGGAGCCAACGTTCCTATCCGCAAACTGCGCGAAAAGTTCTACATAGTCGGAGACATTCATGACCAGCTTGCATTTTCTGCAACGGACCGACGCGATGATTCTATACTAACAAAGCCTGCCATTCTCTGCATTGGACGTTGCGTAATACTCCTTTGTATAATTAGTCTCGCCAGTTAGGCATAAGCGAAGGCTTACACGAGATTCAGGGGTCCTATGAGGCCGAAACAGACCGAAAAGGCACTGACTGACACAGATGTTCGACGGGATCAAACAAAGGTCTGCGGGCTGCAGGACATCGAGTTTACGGACAAGCCCCAAGTTGAATCACAAAAGTCACTTGGAAGCTACTTTTCATCATTCGTTGTGGAGGAGCCTCGAAACCTCCTCGTCGCCCTCTCTGGGCTATCAATTCTTACGGCTGTGTTTGCAACTGTCCTGCCAATTACGATTCATTTTTTAAATGAATACAACGTTGTTCAGCCGCCGTTCGCCTTTATGATGGTTATCGTTCAAACGCTACTGTTGCCACCCTTGGTTTGCTTCTCCTTCGCAACCGCGACCATCATGTTTTGGTACGGTTCAGTGACGATTCGTTTTGTGCTGGCTATATTGACGGTCCTTCCCGGCTGCTTCGTCTTCTATCAGTGCGCCTACTTAGCTGACATTGTCCATTCTGGTGATGGATTCTTGACTGGTTTTGGCACCTGCATGTTTGCGTCGCTACTCGTAACGGCAGCCATTGCCGTGACGGTGCAATTGTGGGGTCGCTGGACGCTAACTCATCAACCAGAACAATGGGTGTTTCCGCCAACTGGCATTGTTTCAATCGTTGAGCTGACATCGGTAGCAGCCGTTGGTAGCGCAGTGTTCAATGCTGTGGACGCACGCCCGTACTATGTTGGAATCATGTTATTTGGCGGTATTGCGCTATTTGCAGCACCGACGGTGATGGCCTCTATGATTTCATGTTTGCGTTCAGACGGACGTGTACGCGTTGCCGCCTTCGTTGCTTTCTGCTCGGCGTTTGCGGTTGCTTTTTTCCTAAACGGGTTCTTCGCAGCTGTCGAATTCGGAGGAGTCGCAACATTCATCGATCAACCAGTCCTACTCGCCTCAATTTCATTGTACGGTGTAGCTCTGATTTGGGGCGTTACTTGGATCTGTCAGCGATGTTTGCAGTTTTGCGGTTGGCGGTGCGTGAAACGCCTCCTTAAGAACTGAGACACCTTCGGCGTGAGCCTAAACTCTCGTCTTTGAGTCCTAATGGACACACTCGTAGGTACCCACATGCAACAGTGTCCGAATCTCTGCAGGCGAGTCTCAGTTGCCTGAGAAATCATAGTCAGCCACAAAAACAGAATTGTAGACAGCGGAGAAATTCATCGTCTTGGTATGGTGGCTCCAAGTCAGACGATCGCCACACCGTCGGTCAAAGTCATCTTGCTTCAAGGCTCATATAAAGTTCCATCCTCTCATTTCAATGGACCACTTGCGTCGCACACAAGGCTGCAATGCGTCGCGAATTGGTTTAGGATAGGGCTGAGTATCAAACTTTATACAGCCCCAACCTTGAAATGAATAAGCCATTCTCCAGATCAGATTATCCTATTCCGACATCCATCTTTGAGCGAGATTTGCGCTATGGTGGACCAACACTACGATAGAAACTCAGGCATCATTGGCGGAGTTTCACAAGTTCGCGTTGGGATCGTATGTAGATGTGTGCCTCGTCGATCGCTGGCTCGCCGAAGGTCCAGGACTGCGCAACCGTTTCGATCGATTGCCACGAGATCGCTTGCGGCGAAAACGGCTGCGATGTGTCGATAATGTACAGCACGCCTGCGCCGCCCTGCCAGTAAAGTTTGTTCTGGTGAAAAATCGGCCATGCTGGGTTCGTATGGCCAAATCCACCTCGCTCGATGCCTCGGACAGAACCGACTCGCGTGTTGACAACCCGATCCTCGAAGTTGCGGATGCCGTCTGTAAACGAAAAATCTACTTTGTTCCAAACCGTCCTTTCGGGAAGAACTTGAATGGGGACCTCAACCAGCACAGACTTGCCCGTCTCAACATCAATACAACCGATATCGCCACTGTCGTATCGCCAGAAATAGATTCGGTCAGCAACCACATGAACCGTGGATGGTGTTGGTTGGCCATTGCCTTTTAGAGTGCGATCGGTGTACTCAGGTTGAAATTCTGTCTGTACATACCTGCTGTCAGACCAAGCGAAATATTCGTCCGGTTTCTCGAATGAAAACTCGTTCGTAATGCTGGAGGTTTCAGGATCGATCAATTGGAACTTTGTATTACGTCCAGCCGGGGCAGTGACGAGAAAGTGACCTCGGCAAAGCTGATTCTTTTGATGTGGAATCGTTGGCGGCAAATTAAATGTTTGGATGGGACTTCCGTCCCGGACCGACAGCAAGTAACCCCAACGGCCGCTGTGGAACGTCCAGTGCGATAAGTCGATCATCGATGCGACAATGACCGGTTCGCCGTTGTAGTTATCGAGGCTGTATTGAGTTGCATGCGTGATCAGAATGGGTGAAATCCAGTTGTCTTCACCCGATTCGAGGTTAATGGAATGCAATTGGTAGAACGGTAGCGCCGGGTGCTCCTCGCTGGCTTCGACGGCTATCTTCTTGGAAGGCAAAGCAGTTAGCAGCTGCCCGTTGTACAAGAACATACGGCAGTTCTTGATGTCAGGGTCGGGAGCCTGCCAATTGCGTTTCCAAACCAGTTTGCCTGCATGAGTGTAACATGCGAGCAATCCATTCAGATTGTGAAAAACGACGTGTTTGTCATCGGCAACGGGAAGCAGGCTAGTTGAATCGTGCCAAGATTCGAGCACGCGTCCTGCCCACGTTCCTGGCAATTCTACCTGCCAGAGCAATTTCCCTGTCGACCGATCGAAGCATTGACCAACAATATCACCGTTGTAGTAAAAGCCATCTTTCAGCGGACCGTCCAGTCTCGCATGCACGGTCAAAAACAGCCGGTCACCTTGCAAACACACACCTGACTGACCGGCTTCGCTCAACGGGACGCGGTAGACTACTTCGGATTGGACTACTGATGCACAACAAATTGCGGCGACGAACAGATTGCTTACTCGGCATACAGAAGCGGTTCGCCAGATCCTATTGAATGCTGCTGCCATCATACAAGGATCTCTTTGATGATACCGGTACTATCTGAGAAACGGTTGGCGGAAACATCCAGTTGTTGCAAGAACGTGAGGAAGAGATTCGAAAGTGGTGCGTCGGACGTTGACATATCGTGAAAGATGCCATGCTTCAGGCCAAGGTTACTGCCACCAGCAACCATCAGCGGGTAATCTTTGTTAACGTGCGTTTTGCTGTTACTGGTTCCGTAAAACACGATGGTGTTGTCGAGCATCGTGCCCTCTCCTTCCGGTGTGTCCGCCATGCGGAGAAGAAACTTTGCCAACAATTCCGCATGGAATCGATCGTATGTGCCGAGGTTTTCCAGCGATTTCGGAGACGCTCCTGCAGCTTCGTGTGCGAGGCGGTGATGTCCCTGAGGCAGCCCAAGTGCGTAACGAGGCATATCGTTCCACGGTCCATCGATCATACTTTGCAGCATATAAGTTGCGAATCGCGTCGAGTCTGTATGGAATGCGAGATATATCAGGTCATACATGGTCTGAATGAACAAAGCCGGTTCATTGACAGTCGCCTTCAATGAAAGCTGACTCGCGTCGATATTCGGCTTAGGCGTTTCGGACCAGCGCTGCATGCGTTCAATATTCTTTTCGACGGCACGGACAGCTTCGAGATACGACTGGATCTTCTGATTATCGCTTGAGCCAACGCGCTGTTTTAGACTGTTCGCGGAGCTCAGAACTCGATCGACCAGCGATGCATTGCGGCTAAACATTGCCTTTTCGTTCCGCATCAACTGCGGATCGGAATTGAATAGCCGATTGTAAATATCGATCAGATTGCTGTTGGAAGGGATGGCACGCCCGGATCCGTTGTACGAGAGTGTAAGCGAACTCCCGCTTGCCCCCAGGCCACCTTCGTTGCCGAGTACAAGACTCGGAAATCGTGTCTTTTTACCATGAATGTTCGCGGCGACTTGATCGATTGACGGGCTAATCACTGATCCTTCAGGATTGCTCCCAGTTAGAAACGAATCGGCCGATGAATGACCGTTTGTCCCAACGACTTGAGGATGTTCCAGCCCGTGGAAGACGGATATCTGGCCGGCAAGCGGCTGCATTGGCTCCATCGATCTGCCAAACTTCAATCGACCGTCGACTATGCGCGGATACCAGCTCCAGTCGCGCGCCGGATGATTATCATTCAGCGTGATGGCAAACCCATGACCAACGTACAGCCCGAGAAATCGTTTTGGATGACCGACAGACGCGGCATTACTGTCGTCTGCCAACGATTCCAGTTGTGGCAGCATCATGGTGACACCCGAGCCATAAAGGAAATGGCGGCGGCTAACAGAGAGTGAATGGGACCGATTCATAGTGTGTTTTCTTTACAGTCGTGGCTATGTTCGGCATGCGAAGTTTTGAAACACGGAGGCACGGAGCTCACTGAGATAATACATGGGGAAGATACTCCGTGCCCTCTGTGCCTCAGTGTTTTGAAAGA
>JAGQOY010000176.1 GCA_020427005.1 Planctomycetales bacterium | reverse complement strand
GGACGATTAGTAACCCGAAGCGTCAGAGCGTCAGCGAGGGGCTGGGCACATTCCCTCGCTGACGCTTCGGGTTACTTCTTCAGCAGCCTGCTAGTGTTGATCACAATACTCGCGTGAACGTAAATGGTGTTCCATATTCGAATAATGCAGCTGAATTGCATCGCCATGGTTAACAAATTCAGTTAAACTCACATGTGCAATTTTTGTGCTTATGTTCGACAACTTAGTGTTCCTCCAACCTTTCTTTGCGACGAATCACCATGCATGGCCATCGTCGATGCATTGATACCACCAACATGAAGTCTTTCAGCTGCCTAATTAGTTCATTTTCCAGCCTGTCAATTCTTGCACTAGGCCTCATTGCCAACCTACCTGCCGCGCAAAACGATGAGGAAACTTATGAATTGCCTCCCGAGTCGAGTGTTCAGCATGGCGTTCCAGTAGGACGAGTTGAAGGACCTTTTGATCTTGCTAGCCAAGTCTTTCCTGGTACAGAAAGAAAGTATTGGATCTATATTCCGGCGCAATACGATGCGGAGAAACCCACTCCGGTAATGATTGTGCAGGACGGATTGAATCGGGCCCAAGACTGGAGGTTGCCACAGGTACTCGACAATCTTATTCACAGTGAAGAGGTTCCCGTTCAAATTGGGATTTTCGTAGAACCTGGGGTAGTTCCTCCTTTCAAGGAAGGGGCTCAGCCGAGGTTCAATCGTAGTTTTGAATACGATTCACTTGGGGATCGTTACGCCCGTTTCCTGCTAGAGGAACTGATTCCAGTTGTTGCTAGAAACTACAACATCAGTACAGATCCAAATGACCGCGCACTTGCAGGTGCCAGCTCTGGTGGTATCTGCGCCTTTAATGCCGCATGGGAAAGACCAGATCAATTTAGAAGGATACTCAGCACGATTGGCACATACGTTGGACTGAGGGGTGGCAACCAAGTAGCCTCTCTAGTACGTAAGACCGAGCCCAAACCGTTGCGGATATTTTTACAGGATGGGTCGCGAGACCTGGACCTTTATCCCGGGGACTGGTGGATTGCAAATCAGGACATGCTTTCGGCCCTGGAGTTTGCGGGATATGAAGTAAATCACCAGTGGGGCACCGGTGGGCACAATGGCCAGCACGCCGCTGCGATAATGCCTCAAGCTTTACGCTGGCTATGGAAAGACTACCCGCAACCCATCAAAGCAGCTGTTAAGCCCGTTGGCGAACAACGCATTGATATCTTGTTGCCAGGTTCGGCTTGGACGCAAGTTAGCTCCGGTCATGAGCAAGTGGAAGCTCCTGCCTGTAGTGGCACGGGAGAGTTTTTCTTTTCGGATTCTCGAGCCGGGCGAATTTTTCGTGTTGGAGACGATGGCAAGACCCGCATTTTCGCGGAGGAAGCTGGCAGAATTTCTAGCATGTCGTTTGGCCCGAAAGGAAACTTGTATGCCTGTCGTGATGGCAAACAAATTGTACGATTCTCACCGTCGGGCGAACAACTTGTCGTTTTGGATGACATTTCTTGCCAGTCAATAGTCACTATGCCTGATGGGTTCTTTTTTACTGACCCTGCGATGCCTTCGATTGAGTTTTGCCCATACGATGGCAATCCCCAGCGGGTGTCCCTGTTAACGCAAAATTTAGCCGGACTGGTTCCAACAGCTGACCATGCCTTTATGCATCTAGTACAGCTCCATAGTCCCTTCACCAGTCATGCCCGTCTTGGTGAAGCACACCAGCTAGATTATCGGCAACCGTTTGGATTCCTTCACTTACCGTATGGTGAGCTAAGTGCAGGTGCTACTGGTGCTACCGTGGATGCGAATGGAAATTTTTATGTGGCCACGAAGGTTGGTGTTCAAGTAATGGATCAATTGGGACGAGTTAACGTGATTCTTAGCAAACCCAGTACCATGGATATTACAGGGATTTCATTCGGAGGCTCAGGACGAGATCTTCTGTATGTTACTTGCCGTGACACTGTGTATCGACGGCAGTTGGGGACACGCGGCATAGGATCATTCGAGACGCCCGTAATACCTCCCAAACCTAGACTCTGACCTAATATCAGTTATCCTTTTTGAGTGTGCATTATGGAAAAAGTCTTGATAGTCATCGGAGATGCGACGGAACTGCTCGATACGATGTACCCCTACTATCGGTTGCAAGAAGCAGGATTTCAGCCGGTCGTAACCGCGCCAGAGAAACGCATTTATCAGCTGGTGCTACACGAAGTAAAGCCTGGGTGGACGATCACGAAGGAATGGGAGGGTTATACACTTGCCTGCGATGTGCCCTTTCATGAAGTTCAAGAAAAAGAATATGCTGGCATCATGTTCTCTGGAGGTCGCGCACCGGAATATATTCGATATGACGAGAACTTAGTTCGGGTCACTCGTCATTTTTTTGAGGCCAACAAGCCCATCGCGTGCGTTTGTCACGGTGTAGAAATTCCGGCTTACGCAGATTGTGTCAGGGGGCGCCGCATGGCGACGGTTCCCAAGTGTCGTTTTGATCTTGAAGTCTGTGGTGGGATCTTTGTCAACGAGCCCTGCGTCATCGATGGAAACCTCTTCAGCGGTCGGACTTTTCATGATAATGGGCACTATGTAGGACCATGGATAGAGGCTCTGTTGGCACAGCGAAACCAGTGAAAGTTGGTGAAAAAGATTCCTAGCAAAGATTCTACATTTCAAATTCGAATCCGGTACAGGTGGCCATGACCGCAGATCCCAACCCTCAAAAGCACCGTCCTTCTCAAAGCCAATCGCCATCGGCGGAGCCGGCAACTAAACGTGCGGGCGGCGCCAGGCCGGCGCGTGAAGTTACCAACGCAAATAGCGCCGATGTGGCCCGTTTTGTCACTTCGATCAAGGGCATCGAACAGCAAGTAGGTGAGCATATCATTGGAGCGCTAAAGTACCCTAATACTCTGGCGGTTCTTACAACCGTGGTGATTGGGCCTAACGGAGATCAACACTTGATCTCGGCAGCACTGTCTCCTGAAAGGACAGAGCAAATTAATGCGCTGTTAGCCGAGGCGGACGAAATTTACGATGAGGAAGAAACCTGCATGGGGTTTCATTGTGTCGTCAAACCGAAGCAGCCCAATGTGATCCCGGATACTGAATCCAACCACAGTTCCTAATCGCATATCAAGTCTGACTCGGTTGCCAGTAGGTGTGTTTCGAGAATTGAGAACCTGATTTGCTCTGGTGCTAACAGCCATGCAACTGCCTAACTCGGTACGGCCAATATTAGCCATTGGCAGTGTCTTATTGCTACAGATTCTTGTTGTCGATTCGATATCGGCACAAAAAATGTCGCAAGTATTAATCGCACCTTATCAAAATAGCAACGGGTTTCCGTGGATTGCGTCAGGGCCAAAATGGTATGCAGGCGAAATCGTGCGATTCGACGCACGCCAACTGGTCTTGCAGTCCGAAGGTGAGCAGCCACAGTCGTTTGATGCGGAGTTGGTCATCGGACTTCGCCCCCATTGGGAAAGCGATCGGGCTGCCGAAGCGGACAGTTTTTACCGAGCCGGGGAATATCGACAGGCCGTAGAAAAAGTGCCGGCTGCTTTGCAAAGCGGAATACCCTTGTGGCAACAACAACTACTGGTGGTAGAACTGGTGAGAGGAATTGAAGAAGTTGTGTCACCACGGGTGGCGTTTCTCCAATACTTGAAGCTCGCTGCTACGCAGCCTCCTGTCATGTACTACGGCGATTTGCCGTTGTGTTGGACGTCGCGGGAGCCAGATTCCGCTCTCCGCGACAGAGCGATCGAGTGGGTCAAAGACGCAGATGAACACGCACGGTTAATGGGCGCCAGCTGGCTCTTGCTTGGTCCTGAATCACAAATTGCGATGCATGCGCTCCAGGAACTGCGCCTATCAAAAAATGAGGCTATTGCGAAACTAGCCGTGACGCAACTTTGGAGAATTTCCCCACCCTCAGAAACGATGCAGTCACTTTCCAACTGGCGATCTTATCGAGATCAACTTGTCCTCCCAATACAGCTCGGTCCGAGCGAGTTTTTGGCTGAACGATTGTTTCGAATTGGTCAACATGATTTGGCGCTAGGTGAATGGTCGAGAATTGTAGCGATTCACTCCGAGCAACCCATTCGCGTCGCACGTTGCCGAGAAGCAATTGCCAAATGCTTGAAACAAGCAGGGCGTGAGGCAGATCTGGAAAAGTTATCACACCTTTTCCCTAAACCTTGATTTCTCCTAACCGTTCGTTAGTTGATTAGCGACATCTCCTCAGCCGACTACCGATCCGTGGATACGAATTTATTCGTGGATAGGAATTGTAGTATCCTGCCGAATAAGTTGGCCTACGATATCCATATGATCTGGTGTAAGAAGGGTAGCCGACGGAATAACCTGACATGCCATATCGTGAAATTCCAATACTAAGGCCTGGCCCATATCCATACCCAAGTCCGTAGCCATATCCCATTCCATTTGGAATTAGCCCAATTCCTATGCCCCCGTATATCTGAGCATTAGCATTGGGTGTGAAAGCGAATAGTGTTGCTAGCATAGAGGCTGCAATTAAGAACTTACGCATGGCAATTCTCCTAACCCATAAGAATGCTCTGGGTTCCTAGTACCAGTGGCATGCCTCATTCTGAGGGTCACAGGATGGGCAGTGTATTACATGGCAATTGGTGTGCCATTCGATTGCCGAGACATCCTTAGAGGTGCCAGCTAAACATCGCCGAGGAGGCCAGCCACAACGTCAACATGGATCGGATTAGAAGGTATTATTATTCGGTTGGCAAAGCAGTCACCATCCGCGACAGTCCTTCCAATAGGAATCTGCCTTGGACCGAGTAGCTAGACATGCTTGATCAGTTTTTGATCACATCAACTACTTTTGACCAACAGCCAAAAAATGCCAAGCCAAACCATGCTAGCCATTTTTCGGGGAAGCGAAGTATGCGCGAAACGAAGAATTTTTTTCCTTCGCCCAGCGTAGAACTAAGGTTGTTTTGTAGCCAAAGGAGTTCAAACATCGATATCTACCGCCTCTTCAGCGCGGTCCATGATGAATCGAAATCTTGCCGTAGCGTCTCTACCCATCAAATCGCTCATGACTCGATCGGTTTCTAGCTGGTCGTCAATTTCGACTTTCAGCAATCGCCGTGTGGCGGGATTGAGGGTCGTTTCCCAGAGTACCTTGGGCATCATTTCACCCAGACCTTTGAATCGCGTGATATCTGGTTTTGCACGCTTATCAGCGGCAGACAGTATTTTGTTTCGGGCGGCTTCATCAGCGGCCCAAAACGTCTCCTTACCCACATCAATGCGGTACAGTGGTGGCACTGCAATGAACACGCGTCCGTCGGCGATGAGAGCGGGCATGTGACGATAGAAAAACGTCAACAGCAAAGTTGTAATGTGGTGGCCATCGGAATCTGCATCTGCCAAAAGAATGATGCGGTCATAGCGAAGGCGCGACAAATTCAAGTCTTTACCTATGCCACACCCTAGCGCTGTGACCATATCTTGGATTTCCTTGTTCTCCAGAACTTTCTTAAGCCCTACGCTCTCAGTATTGAGGACTTTACCGCGCAGTGGCAAGATTGCCTGGTAATTGCGATCCCTTCCCTGTTTGGCGCTACCGCCGGCCGAATCTCCTTCGACAATAAAAAGCTCTGAGTTCCCCCGACCCGCTGATAAACAGTCGCTTAATTTACCTGGTAGCATCGCACCACGAGACGTAGCGGATTTCCGTGAAATCGAATCAGAAGCCGCTCTCGATGCTGCCCGTGCGCGGGCCGCGGCAATGATCCGGGCTACAATGGACTCGGCCACGCTTCTGTTGTTATTCAACCATTGTTCCAACGAAGCCCGAACTGCCGAATCGATCTGGGGCTGAATCTCTGCATTGTTGAGCCTATCTTTGGTTTGCCCTTGAAATTGTGGTTCCGCTACGAAGGTTGAGACGATGGCCACGACTCCTTCGCGAATATCTTCGTGTCCTACTTTGACGCCACGAGGGATCAAGTTGTGAGTTTCAAAATAGTTGCGCACGGCTTTTGCGAGACCCGATTTGAAACCGTTTTCATGTGTACCACCCATGCCAGTTGGGATACCATTAACATACGATCGCACGTGTTCATCTGTCGATTCGGTCCATTGCATGGCGACTTCTAGACGTTCGTCGCCTTCTTTGCGGAGCGTGAATACAAGTTCGTGAATGGGACGCGCGGCTCGTTGCGACGTAACTTTTCCGAGATAATCGACGATGCCATTTTCGTGATGGAAAAACTCCTTTTTATCATTGACTTCATCAACGAAAGCTATCTTTACACCGCGATGTAAAAAACTGGTGACTTCCAACCTTTGGCGGATTGTCTCCGCATCAAATTGAGTTTTGGGAAAAATCGTTGGGTCTGGAGTAAATGTGATGGTCGTACCTGAGCCACGAAAGCTTCCTTGGGCTTTTTGAAGTTTGGTCGTCGGTTTGCCTTGGGCGAATTCCATGCGAAACTGCCCACCATCGCGTCGCACGATGGCGACAAGTTTTTTGCTAAGGGCGTTTACGGCAGATGCTCCAACGCCATGCAAGCCACCGGATGTCTTGTAATTCTTGCCTTCAAATTTTCCACCCGCGTGGAGAACAGTTAGTACCATTTCCAATGCGCTCTTCCCTGTCTTCTTATGTTTGTCAACCGGTATCCCTCGTCCATTATCGGATACGGTAACAGTAGAGCCATCTTTATGTAACGTCACGGTAATTTCCGATGCATGGCCATTCATGGCTTCATCGACGGAATTATCGAGAATTTCCCAGACGAGGTGATGGAGTCCGGCTGTACCGACGCCACCTATGTACATGCCGGGGCGTTTGCGGACAGGTTCTAATCCTTCCAGCGCAACAATGTCATCTGCACTATACGACTTAGTTGAACTCATCCAATCCTCACTTGCTGATGACCCGCCAATAAACAAGCACCCCCATTCGATACTGGGGCGTAACCATTCAACGCAAACTGCTGAAAATCCTAGACATCAGGTAATGGCTCTGGAGCTGCGGGAGGATTGGCGACAATCGAAGCAATGCGCCCGTTCTTCTGTATTTCAATTCCTTTACCACCCCGCGAAGTTACACGATACTTTACCGTGGAGATTGTCTTTTGAGCTCCGCGATTCGTTTCAACCAACAAAAGGTCTCGATCCGATTGCGAGGCCTTAAAACCCACCAAACGATCCGTTTTTGCCAGCTTGATGAGAGTTACTCCTTTACCAGCCCCCGACAAGTAATTGACTTCAACTGCCGGGCAGACCATAGCACGGCACTCTGCGCTGATGGCAAGTATGGTTTCCATACCTGAAATGGCCTCGACCCCTACAATGCCCGCACCGGGAGCTACTCGGGCAAACTTCCGCCCCGAACGCGTTGATGGTTCGGCAAATTGGGCCAAGCCGAATCGCAATGCAAAACCATTGCTGGTAGCAGCAAAGGCGTGTACCTCAGGGCAGTAGTCTGGTTGCTTTGGATCTTCCGAAATGTTTCCGACTACGCGTGGATCGAGTGATAAGGTAGCTACAATTCGTTCACCATCTTTCATCTTGAATAGCTTCTGAATTGGCTCGCCATATCCAGTTGAAGGAGGAATATCTATGAAGCGAGCCGTATAGCAAACTCCAAAGGATGAAAAGAATGCAATCGTGGCTCGGGTTGAGCCTGCAACACAAGTTAGCACACTATCACCGTCGCGCATGCGGCTCTTGCCTGGGTCAGCGATTTGCTTTTGTCGTTTGACCCAGCCGTCGGTAGATAGCAAGACGTGACAATCTTCCGCCACGATGAAATCCTCGGCAGAGAATTCAGCTTCCTCTTCAGCTGTCACAATCTGGGTCTTGCGCGCGCCATCCTTCGTTTTGGAATAATTAGTTATTAGGCCTTCGACTTCTTCACGGACAATCTGCCACCGACCAGAGTTTTGTGTATCGTCAGTGCTTTCCTTCAATAAGCGTTGAATCTGACGGGCTCGTTTTTGCTTGTCTTTCAACTCGTCTAAAACTAGGTTGATCTCCAGGCGGGCTAAACGATAAAGCTTCAGTTCCAGAATTGCATCCGTTTGCTCAGCATCCAATCCACCGCTTTCTACTGGAAATCGCTTCATGATCTTGTCAGCCGCATCGGCCTTGCCGTCGGACTTGCGGATGATGCGAATGATCTCGTCCAAGGCATCAAAAATTAATGCAAAGCCTTCAAGGATATGCATCCGTCGAAGCAAAACATCCAGCTCATGTTGCAACCTAGCAGTTACAACGTCGAGACGAAAATGAAGGAAATGCCATAAGATCTCCTTCAATCCTAAGCGTTCAGGCCGACCGATGTCTGGATTTTCAGTGGGAACAAGACAAGTCAAATTGACGTTGAAATTTGTTTGTAGCGGCGTGTGTTTGTGGAGATAGGCTAAGACCTTTGCTTCGTCGGCATCTTTGCGCAATTGTAAATCGATGCGAATCTCTTCTGTGGAGACGTCTCTTACGTCCTCAATGAGCGGCATCTTGCTACTCATGACGATTTCTGCGATACGTTCCACCAAAACTGACTTGTTCACTCCATAAGGAATTGCGGTGATGTGCAGTGTCTTGTTGCCTTTAGCATCACTGGTGGTTTTCGTCGTCCCGCGAACTTTTAGAGTGCCCTGACCAGTCTGGTAAATCTCCCGCAATTCTTCCTTACTATTGATAAGTTGCCCACCGGTGGGAAAGTCAGGACCTTGAACAGCGTCGTTTGCAACCAGCTGGTAGTCTTTGATCTCGGGATCATTCAGAAGCTTGAGTAATGCTCGGCATACCTCGCCCAGATTGTGAGGCGGAATGTTGGTTGCCATGCCAACCGCAATGCCTGTAGCACCGTTGACTAACAGATTGGGCATCCGACTTGGAAGAACAACCGGCTCTTTGTGGCTTCCGTCGTAGTTGGGTTTGAATGGAACAATCGTGGCTCCCAAATCGACCAAGATTTCCCTGGCAACGGCTGACATACGACATTCGGTGTATCGCATGGCCGCTGCATTATCACCGTCGATGGATCCAAAATTACCGCTACCATCGATCAGTGGCATACGCAACGAGAATGGTTGCGCCATGCGCACTAGCGCATCATAGATTGCCGCGTCACCATGGGGGTGATACTTCCCCATCACGTCCCCAACCACTGCGGCACATTTGCGGTGCTTGGTCTCAAAGGAGAGACCCTGTTGATCCATCGTATACAAAATGCGGCGTTGGACAGGCTTCAAGCCATCCCGCACATCCGGCAAGGCACGACTCGTGATGACCGACAAGGAATAATTCAGATATCTCTCTTGGGCTGCCTCACGAAGAGCAACACCCTCGATGGATTGCTGCTGCTCACCGAACAAATCAGGTTGCGATTCACGTGATTTGCCCTTATTGGAGCGGCGACCTGTGTCGCCTGACGAGGAATCCCTGTCTGTGCGCCTCTTTGCCATAAAAGCTTTCAATAACCTCCCTGCTCAAGCTGCTCGTCTAGTCTATATGCAACAATGAAATAGCTTTTACTGGTAATGGGAAAGAGTCAAGGGTGGTTGACTGGGAAGAATATTTGACCCTTGAGCCTTAATTCGGAAAAACGATGGCCAGTTACCCGGAGAGCTCAAAATGTAAAAAAACAACGATTAGAGAAGACATCCCTAGGTACGCAATTTCGGTAATTTCGGAGCCAATTGTTCTCCGATTTTGGTCGAAATACGAATCTCTGAGTCGTAGATACATGTCTCAATTTCGGCCGACTGAGTCGTTTTGCGGTACGCTTTTGCACATTGCGTCCACGACCGAAGGCTTTTCACAGGGGAGGGAACCAAATGCTGATAAAGAAACTACTACCCGCTTTGGCACTTTCGATACTGGGTGTCTGTGGCAGCGCTGTCAACGCTCAGGACAATTCTGGCCTATTCCTAAATAACTACACCGAAACTGGAGAAGCCACCGCTCCCCTTTATGTGTCCCCTCTTCCTGTTCCGCAATGGGTCGGACATACCTATTACACTTATCAGCCTCTTTATCCCCATGAAATGACTTATTGGCACAATCACCGGTACCATGCCTATTATGACGGTGGCCGCGGACTTACTCGCACCGGTGTTCATTACTATTCTCCACCTGTTCGCACTGCGGCATCATCGATCTTGAAAGCAATCTCGTTACCTCGATAACGAGTTTTCTTATTCATGCGGTTAGGAGCAATCCTTGCATAACCGTCCCCCAATCCAAAGGACAGACTTAATGAAGAACTTTGCTTTTCCCCTTATCGCGTTTTTTGCCTGTTGCATGAACGTAGGTACGTTGCATGCCGATTCGCCATTTGGACGCATCTTCGGTAGATTCTCTGGCGGTTCGGAAAGCTCAATCAATACGACTGCGTGGCACGGGCAGTACAACTACACGCCTGCTGGGGCCCCAGTTGCTTTGGTAGTTCCTCCCCGGGCCGTCATGCAGCAAACTTACGCGTGGGGAGTGGCTCAAAATCGCATGGTCCCCATCACCAACCAATTTGGTGCATATCCTGGCGGGACTGGTGGCAGCTTCCTGTCCACCCCAAGGTGGCCGAGCCATACCGATCAATTCGGCGTCTACTCTGTTCGCGCACCTTGGTAGATGCCCAGGAAGTCACACCTTATACGATTAAAAGAGCACCGCCAAAACCGGTGCTCTTTCTATTTGTCTTATAGGTACCTGCCAGATTCAGTCCCTCAGTAAAGGAATCGGTGGGTGTGTAAAATATTCAGGCGGGGTACGATGGTTATTCGCCACATGTACCGCATGGTCTCCATAAGGTCCTAGCCTTTGGAGAGCAACTGATCTCCTTGAACGAGTCTCGACATGAATTATCGATTGCTCAGCCGTATG
Organism: Planctomycetales bacterium; assembly: GCA_020427005.1. Lineage (GTDB taxonomy): Bacteria > Planctomycetota > Planctomycetia > Pirellulales > Pirellulaceae > Aureliella. Next base: position 3,891 of record JAGQOY010000176.1, on the reverse strand, counting down.
TTGGGCATTATCTGTTTTTTGTTCGCCATTACCATGCTTTTCTCCTTGCCCTGGGCTCATCCCAGCTTGGGATGGCGTAAGGAGCTTGACTTTCGACCAACTAATTTCGAATGGTCTGGATTTTGGGGACTGTTGGGTAGCAGTCTTTTGTCGGCGATCGTAGGGGGAATATTTTGGTTCTATGGACGCGGTGCGGCCGGAGAATTATTTCGCAAGGAAGCGATGGCTACTGTCGGGTTAAGTTGGATGTTGGCAACAGTGCTGGGGGCACTACCGTTTCTGTTGAGTGGAACCATGCGCGACGCCGATACACCGGTGTCGGTTGCAGATGCATTGTTTGAATCGCAATCCGGGTTTAGCACTACCGGTGCAACAATACTTACCGACTTGGAAGACCCTGAACTCGTACCCCACTGTATCTTATTTTGGCGTAGTAGTACGCATTTTCTTGGTGGACTAGGAATTGTCGTCCTGTTGGTCGCAATTCTAGGACAAGGCGCTGCTGGAAAAGCGATGGCCAAAGCCGAGATAACGGGTCCCAACAAGGATTCGGCATATTCTCGAATGCAAAAAACTGCGGGCGTTTTCGCAACGATTTATGTCTTACTAAACATAGTGCTGGCGCTTATTTATTTTCTATCGGGAATGACCATTTTCGATGCTCTCTGCCACGCATTTGGAACGTTGGCGACAGGTGGTTTTAGTACTTATAACGCAAGTCTCGGCAAGTTCGATAGTCCGTGGATTGAGTATTTGACGGTTGTATTTATGGTGCTCGCGGGCACCAATTTTGCTTTGTTGTTGCTGGTTGCCATGGGCAAGGTGGATCGTCTTTTCAAAGATATCGAATGGCAGATCTATATTGCAATCATATCGCTGGTAACGCTCATCGTAATCGTCTTTGGACAATACAGCTCTGATTTCGAAAATCTGCTAGCAGCATTTCGCTACGGTTTGTTTCAGGTTGTTTCCATTATCACGACTACCGGGTACGGAACCCATGATTTTGATCGCTGGAATAACTTTGGTCGTGGTGTGCTGATCGTACTTATGTTTGTTGGCGGTTGTGCTGGAAGTACGGGAGGCGGGATGAAAGTAATACGCCATGTATTACTAGCAAAAATTCTGCGTCTGGAACTGGAGCTTTCCTATCGTCCTCGAGTCGTCAGACCGCTACGCATAGGTGGGCAGACACTGGATGATGTAAATCTCCGTAAACAAATCTTGGTCTACTTCGGTTTGGTGGGGGCTGTATTTGCTTGCAGTTGGTTAGTATTGATTACTGTTGAACCTGACTCGCAATGGACTCAAGTTGTAAACACTTCCGAAGGTAATCAACTAGATCATAAGTTGCTAGATTGCGCTTCAGCCATCGCGGCGACTTTGCACAACATAGGTCCTGGACTTGGAGTCGTCGGTCCCACTGCCAACTACGCAGGATTTGCCCCTTGGAGCAAGTTACTGTTTGTGTTCCTAATGATGCTCGGACGATTGGAAATGTTTAGTGTCCTAGTACTTTTCTTGCCCGCCTTCTGGCGACGTTCTTGATTTTAGGTGAACTCAATGGCAGGTTATTCTGGGACCCCACTAGTTAGAAAGCTTGGGATCAAAGAAGGATTTCGCATCAAGACAAAGAATGCGCCCGTTAACTACCTGCGCTTGCTGGAACCTTTGCCGGCCAACGTGCATATCGCGACTACCGTGCGCGGGACAATTGACATGTGGCATATGTTTATTTCCTCGCGCGAGGAATTGAACAAACAACTCGTTGCTGCAAAGTCTCAGATAAAACCGGAAGGTATGATTTGGGTATCGTGGCCCAAGAAAGCATCTGGGGTTCGGTCAGATGTAACGGAGGATACAATTCGCGAATACGCACTGACCATGGGATTGGTCGACGTAAAAGTGTGTGCAGTGGACGAAGTATGGTCAGGACTAAAACTAGTGTGGCGTAAAGAGCTTCGACCGGTTCTTTGAGATTCAAAGGGCGAAAAATGGAACGTCAATCGCTTCTGAGGTTTCCCAAAGCGTTCACCATATTGGAATTGCTGACGGTTATTGTAGTGCTGATCGTATTGGCAGGTTTGTTCTTGCCGACAGTCCGTACATCAAGAGAAGCAGCCCGCCGGATGCAATGCAGCAATAATCTTAAACAATTGCAGTTAGCCGTCCTGGAATATGAATCTGCCCATCGGCGGCTTCCAAATTGCACCGGTGGAACGGGGAGAGCGTCCTCGGACAAACTCGGTAACGCAAATCGGTTGAGTGGCTTTGTAACGTTGTTGCCATTCTTAGGGGAATTAGCAATTTGGGAACAAGTGGATTCGGAGTTGGAAGTCAACGGGACCGTCTATCCACCGATGGGACCCGCTCCATGGGTCGCAGATTATCCGCCCTGGAAAAATTCGTTTCGGACCATGATTTGCCCAAGCAACGAAAGTATTCATTCTTCAAGCTGTAGCTATGCTTTTTCCATTGCGGATGCGGTTCGCAATATCTATGCAATTCCGAAGCCACGAGGCGCTTTCGCTCCTTCCCACTATGTTAGATTGTCAAATATCCCCGACGGAACAAGGAATACACTTTCAATTCTAGAGATCGGACTTGATCATGGGCGTCAAATTGTCGGGCACGCGGCAATCTTAGATCCTCCTAGCTTTTTGGATAAGCCGAGTTTGTGTTTGTCATCCAGTTCAAAAAATGTTTATTCTTCTGACATAATTTTGCTAGAACACGGGCGTGGAAGCCGGTGGGCTGACGGTGCAGCCATCTTCACGCTGGCGAACTCAATCCTACCTCCCAACGCCCCAAGCTGCGCCAGTTCTCCTGCCGAGGACGCCGATGGAATTTATACATCGGGTAGCCATCACACTGGTGGTGCCAACGTTGCGATGCTAGACGGCTCAGTGCAATTTATCAGTGAAAGTATTGACACTGGCGATTTGAACAATCCAGTTCCAGTTGGTTCGCTTGAGAATACATCGATTCCAAGCCCATTTGGAGTTTGGGGTGCTCTCGGAACGGCCCAAGGAATGGAGTCTTTGGCCGATCGTTAGCTCCATCCGCGGTCGTGTATTACGTTTTCTTGGGGCAGGCTACGAAGAATCGGGGGCAGGTTTACGCTGCACGTGGTTGTGTAGTATTTTGAGCAGCTAGTTGTGATTCGAATTTGGCCAAGCACTGAACTGCATTCGATGCCCAATGTAAAGTTCCGTCGGGACCAAAGAACTTGAGTTCATCTTCCTCGATAAACCAAACTACTTCAAATCCATCACATTGATAGCGTCGGCCGCAATACAGTCCGGCTCGGATCAAAATTGATTCTCGCAATCCATCGGTGTCGTTCGCTCCCAGAGAAGCCAACTGGGCAGTAATGGCGGATCGAATTTTTTCGACAGGAGTCGACTCAGGCATATTGTAGCGAGCCTCAGACTGCAAACGCTTATGAAAAGCTGTACGAGTCTTCTCATCGACACGACTTGCAAGGACAGCAAACAATTAAACTGCCAGCCGTTAAACTCCTCCTAGTCTTCCTGGGTTGCTTCGACGGCTAGTTGCTTCAGGATGATCCTAGGCTGCCCGCCGAATTCTAAAATGCAACGGTCCTGGCTGAGGCTCGTTTTTTCCGACTTCGGACTCTGGAAGCACAGGCTGGGAGCCTACCAGAGGGACCGAAATCACAGAATCGTCGTTGGACGTCAGTTCCAGCTCATTTCTGAGAATACGGACATCGGGGGGCGCTTTGACGCCTATTCGAACTTTGTCGCTCCCAATGGAAACGATAGTCAGCACGATATCGTCTCCCAAACAAATGCACTCCAGTTCGCGTCGGGACAATATTAACACAGCTATTCCTCCATGAATAACCTTGGTGAACGTAGAAAATAATGA
>JAGQOY010000175.1 GCA_020427005.1 Planctomycetales bacterium | reverse complement strand
GTCGAGCAGGATCATGATTTGAATGCACAATACAATCGTGTTTACCGTTTGAATCTATATACGGTGTGCAAAAAGCAATAGGTCGCTTTTGGAGAGTTAGCGAGAGACTTAGCTCGTTGACTATCTTTTCTGGGAGCATCGAGATCAGATAGGAATAGCGCGATAGCTTGGCATCAAAACCAGGAAATAGTTGGCTCGATATGGTTGCTCCACCAACTTCTGAAAGTTTCTCGATGACCAAAACTCGTTTGCCCGCCAACCCCAAGTAGCATGCAGCCACTAGTCCGTTGTGTCCAGCGCCGATTACAACCACATCGTAGAAACTGTGAGCCGTAGAATCTGCTTTCATACTTTACCTGGTATCTAACCAATCTACTCGATAATGTTTCCGCCCGAAGCACGGCTGGAATTGGACACCGCTAGGGCAATGGCCGCTAGCGCACTCGCTGCAGTTTCTACTCGCAATATTCGTGGTCCCAAGGACACTTGTTGCCAGCCAGCCGAGACTAGGCGAAAGACTTCGTCGTCGGTAAATCCTCCTTCCGGTCCAACGGCCATTAGGATTTGCTGTACATCAGTCCCGTCCCGTCGACAAAGTACATCAAAGAGTTCTGGCACGTCACCATAGGGGTGTGCTAGCAATCGGATTCTACGTTTTACAGAATCCATTCTTACCAATTCATTTACGGTGACCGGCGATTCGACGATCATGAGTTCATTTCGACGACACTGCTTACATGTTTCCAGAACCTGACGGTTTAGACGCTCAATTGCATTTGCCGTTGCTTCAGCCACAGACCGATCGCACGAAAGAGGCTGGAGGCGAGTGACCCCTAACTGGCAAAGAGTATCCACCAGAATCTTCTGCCGGTCACCACGTGGCAGCGCGACTGCCATTTCCAGCGAAACGCCATGGGGTGGGCCGTTGCTTAGAATTTCTAGTACTTCAAAACTAACGTGTTTGTTGTCAATGCTAGCGATTCGCGCCTGAGCACTTAGCCCGGCACCATCAAAAACTTCAATGAGCTGACCGACTTTAAGTCGCAGAACTTGCATTGCATGTTTGGATTCGGCGGCGTCCAGTTGGCCCCCAGGTTCACGGGGGAAATTGGGAACAAAAAATCGAGGTGGGGACATGTAACGATTGTGCTCAAGTTTTCGATTCTATCAATCCGATCGATTGTGATGAGATGGATTGTTTTGGTTTTGGGACCTGTTGGTGATTCCTACACCTAAGTATCGGGCTCAACTTCACGGCCAGGTTAACGTACTCCTTGACTCTTCGTTTGCCTCTCATTTTACATGTGGCAAATGACTGCATTCGACACGTGTCCCTAAACTGTTGCCTAACTTAACCCAAATAACAAGGCTTACGCTTGTGACATACTGGCGTTATTGGCAGTTGGACAGTGCACCCTATTCCCTACCTGCTGGAAATTCGTGGCTTCATCGTGGTCCCACGGTAGAGGAAGCTATTGCCCGTATCGAATTCCTAATTACGAACCGTCGCAGCTTGGGTACATTGTTAGGTGAGGAAGGCTCCGGAAAGTCAAGTCTATTAAGATATGTCCATCGCCGTCCTCCAAATTCAATTGATGTTCCGTGCCTGCAGACAATATTTATTTCCATGATGGGTTTGACGGGAGGTGAACTATTCGTCGACTTGGCAAATCAACTTACCGGTACTCGACGTAGTCTATATCCTACGTCCTGGGCAGATAGATTGACCACAACTAATTCTTATTCAGCCTGGTCGACGCTTTGCGATTACTTTCAGGCAGCACGACGACAGGACTTGCATACTGTGTTGCTAATAGATGATACCGAAGCTAGCGGAGCCGCGGCGGAGTCCGACTTGCTGCGAATTTTGTCGGGCAATTTCCCGGCAACGATAATTTTGAGCATCAATTCTAGGCTATTAAGCTCCGTTAGCCGCTCTATTCTCACGCATACGGATCTCCAAATAGAACTTCCAGCATGGGACCTTGTGCAAACTACAGACTTCATCGCTAGGTCTTGTGAGCGTTTGGGACGGGTGGAGCCGATCTTTACTGATCGAGCTTCGGAACGGGTTTATCAGTTGAGTATGGGCTTTCCCAAGCATATAATTCGGCTGGTCGATTTGGCACTTGTGGCAGGTGCTGTTTGTCAGTCCAACGCAATTGACGTAGAACTAATTGAACAAGTCGCTCAGGAGTTGCCGTTTCAAAACGTTGCATGAGTTCTGCGCATAAGCAGCCGCTCAATGATAGGAGTCCGCCTCGGTAAAAGTAGGCTAGAATTTTTGCTGACAGACTGGGAGTCTATCCTACTGCAGTCCTGTCAATAATTGTTGAGTGACTTCCTACTAAGCTCCTGCTACCTCTCCCAAGTTGCAGTTCCCATTCCTCGTTAGAGTTTCACTTTTGACTTATTTCTTAGTGTGCAGTCGTCCCTTGAAAGTCTATTGCACAACTTATGATTTCACCATGTTTGCCCACACTCGTTCTATTCTCAGGGCTGGCTGCCGATGAAGACGTATTTCGATGGCAAAAGCAGGCATTTCCTAAACTAATCGTTCCTGAGTGGCCCATTCCGGATGTCAAAGATACGCTTGACACATATTGCAAAAGAATTGCGGCTCAGCTGAGCTCCGATGTTCGCGTGTGTCAAGACAACTTAGTAGTCGGTGGCGCCTCCTTTGGAGGAATCATTGCGTTTCACGTTGCCAAGTACTTGGAGCCCAAAGCGATCATTCTAATTGGCAGCGTGCAAACACCTTTCGAGCTACCGCTTAGGATACGAGCACTTCGTCCACTAAAAGCATTCATTTTTTCCGCTGTTGCCAATTCGACTGTTTCAGGTAATTGGCCGAGTCTTTGAGACGAAATTGGCGCACCTTTGGTTTCCACATTTTTGCAGTGTTGTTCGTCAATTCAATCGCTCAAATGTGCAATTGCTCAGATGGTCGTTAGCTCGAATCTTAGATTGGGACTGTATTCCTTCTCCCAATTGCCCTGTAAAACATTTCCCGGCGACAAGGATTTTGTATTTCTGCTCCGCTTGACAAAGGCCGACCAATTGGTGGCTGGTGGCGGTCACGTCATATCGCTTTCGCACGCTCGACAAGTTAACGAATTCATACGTGAAGTTCTTACAGCCACGTCCCCTCCTTTGCTTCCCGATCCTCAGATCTCGAGTCAAGCAACGCTGGGCTAGAAAACAGAAAACCGTTTGATTGCCGACTCAATGTTGTTTGGAGAAAATATCTCGAAAGAACTCTATCATGAGTTCGTTGCCAGCCTCATTTACATCTTTAAAACCATGGCCACCAATTTCAAAGTACCTGACCTCTCCAACTACACCTTTTTCTTGCATGCGATCATGCATGGCTTGAGATTGTAACCAGGGCACGGTCGCATCATCTTTGCAATGAACAAGAAGCATAGGGGCATCGCTTGAATCGAGATGATTGATGGCAGATGCCAATTTCCAGCCTTTCGCGTTAGTCGCAAAGGGTTCGTCCAGCCACTCTCCGTTGGTTTGTTTCTTCAAGACATGGTTTGGTTGTAGCGCTAGTTGCCGAGTATCGGTAAAGCGAGCCACAAAATCAAACACTCCTGCAAAGGCCACTGCGGCTTGGATGCGATCACTCGTTGGTGGCGCTTCTTCAACTACCTGGAATTCCGGAGAATCTGCTGTGACCGCTAGTAGCGATGCTAGTGTACCTCCAGCTGAACGACCCATTGCGCCAATCTGCATGGCGTTGATTCCGTATCGTTTACTTTCCGTACGCACGTATCGTACGGCAGCCTTCGCATCTGCAATTGTTTCAATGTAGGTGTAGTTTGGACGACCGCGATAGCTGGTTAGAGCTGCGGCCATTCCATTTTCTGCAATGTACTGTGCCACTGGTCGGAAACGTTGTCCATTTTGACCCAGAAACCCACCACCTTGGATGACGATAATACAAGGTATTGAAGCATCGGTTTTGGGGACAAATAGGTCCAGGGTCAGCGACTCATCAGTTGGGGAAAAATGTAGGCCTCCATGGACCACGTACTCGAACTTCGCGCGATGATCTTGAGCAATCGATAGCGCAGGACTTAAAAGGTAATAGGTGGCAAACGTAATGATCCAGCTTGCAGAGACTCGAAAGATCTTCCTGTCCAGGTCGACAACTAAGCATGTCGATTGGATTTGAAAACAGTGGTCAGAATTCATGTTTCTCGTCTCCCCCATGTGTGTGGTTTCTGTTGGCAGTTGCGTATTGGACCATCAGTCGTCGTGTTTGATTTGAACACTGGGTCATGGTGAGTGACACTTTTAGGAGAGGTCGACAAAGGATATTTGATTTCCGTGGCCAGCTTTTTTGATTGGCTAGCCCCAAACATCCTCGCATTGTTCAGAAATGGAGGGTAAGATCCCTGCCGAAACAGCACCGAAATCTTATTTCTTAGGAGTCGCTCAACGATAGGAGTCCGTGCTGGCAAAATTAGGATATGTGTCTAGTCTTGCTTATTGCTGACAGGCCAGAGGCCTATCCTACTGAAATCCTGCCAATAATTGTTGAGCGACTCGTTAGTACAGCTGCCGAATGCGCGGTAGTTTCTACGGGAAACCACACAGGTTAGCTCTGGCATTCGGTCTCGACCCAGACTTCGGAACGTGTTGAAATAGGAACCACTGGACAATGCTAGAAAGCTGACTCCGACTTTTCTCTCAAAGACTAAAGACTTGATATGAAGCATACAAAGAGATTAGTCTCAGACGCTTCGTTCCAGGCAGCGGACAGCCTCATGCGACCACAAAGTGTTTGTAGTCGGACGTTGCCTTTACGACTAGGAACCTATTATGTGCTATTCGGTCTGACTTGGATTGTAGTCTCGGACGCCGCTATGCTTTGGTCCAACGAAGCGACCCTGAAGCTCTTTCTATACAGTTTATCCAAGGGAATGCTCTTTGTTCTCGTCTCGGGATTTCTGATTTTCCTTCTTTTGAGGCACTATGTGAAACGCAGTCAGCGCGATGGTGACCTAATTCGGACCGTACTTGATACGACTCCGGATGTAATATTTGCTAAAGACTTGAACGGTCGTTACATCCTATTCAATTCTTCGGCCGCGGAGATAGCCAAACCAGCTTTGGTGCGTACAGGATTGACCGATGCTGAGATTTTTGCGCCACAGGCTGCTATGGAGATCACAACGGTTGATCGTGAAGTAATAAACTCCGGCCGAGTTAGAGCTCAGGATATTGAATTTGAAACGGATGCGGGAAGACGCATTCACCATTCCGTAAAAGCTCCGTTGCGAAATCGAAAAGGCGAGATCGAGGGAGTGGTTGGCATATCACGGGATGTGACTGAATTGCATCAGGTAATCGAGCAAGTCAAGCTCAGTGAGAATCGACTGCGAATGGCGACTACCTTTGCCGATGGAGGGGTCTGGGATTGGAACCTAAAAACGGGCGTCGCATGGTGGTCTCCGGAGCTTTACGATTTGTGGGGCGTGCCTGCCGGAACAGTGATGCAGCTTGAAAACTCAATTGAAATTATCCATCCAGATGATCGCGACAAAGTAAAGGAGTTAGTGGGCCGGGCTATTGAAACCGGAGGCGAGTTTCAGGCGGAGTTTCGAATCTTGCATTTTTCGCGTGGCGTACGATGGATGTTATCTCGAGGGCAGCTACTAGGAGATGGCGTGAATGAATTGAGATTGCTAGGCATCTCAATCGACATTTCATCTCGAAAACAAGTCGAATTGAAACTTGCTCAAAGTGAACAGTATGCCCACACCATGCTGTCATCGACGCCCAATGGTCTATATGTATTCGATATTCTTGCGAATGCGATTACTTATACGAATCCGATGTATTTACAAATTACCGGCTTAGGACAGGAGCCCAATCAAGAAATAACAGCAACCATGTTACGAAGCCACGTACATGACGATGACATTGAGGAGCTTGAAGCCCATTGGGAAAATGTTCAACTTAGTTTGACTAACGAGGTCTTTGAATTTGAATTCCGATTTAGGCGTCATGATCCAGATGAGCAATGGATTTGGTTGTTGTCACGGCACACGGTTCTAAATCGCTCAGAGAGTGGTAAACCAATTCAGATTCTTGGCTGGCTTATCGACATTACTAGTCGCAAGCAGTTGGAGCGTGAGTTGCTACAGTCTCAGAAAATGGAGGCAGTTGGCAGGCTCTCAGGCGGAGTTGCTCATGATTTCAACAACCTGTTAACCGTTATTAACGGGTACAGCGAATTGTTAATGAATAAGCTTCAAGACGATGCCGACAGTCTCGATGCCGCCAAGGCCATCTATGAGGCTGGAGAACGCGCTTCTGCCCTGACGAAACAACTACTGATGTTCAGTCGACAAGCCGTCTCTAACTGCCAAACGGTTGAGATCAACGAACTGCTGACGCGAATCCAACCCTTCCTGAAACATTTCGCTGGTTCAACGGTGGACATAGAGATTTCGACCTCTCAGTCACCAAACTGGGTTGTCGCTGATCCAATTCAGCTTGACCAGATCTTGCTCAATCTTGCTGCTAACGCACGCGATGCCATGCCTGCCGGTGGGACCTTGCTGATCTCGTCTGCCCCCAGGACTTTGACCGAACCGCTACGTTGCTCAACCGGCGAACTTGGCCCTGGAAACTACGTCAATTTGACAATCAAAGATACGGGAACAGGGTTTGAAGAGGAGACAAAGGCGAGGATTTTTGAACCGTTTTTTTCAACCAAGCCTGCGGGGCAGGGCGTCGGATTAGGGTTGGCAGTAGTTCATGGAATTATTACTCGTATGGGCGGCCAAATTCAGGTAGAGAGCTCATGTCATGGGACTGAGTTTTCCATTTTTCTACCTACGTCTCAAATCGAACCATCAAACTCAATGGACGAAACTAATAGTATTCCCGCCAGGTTGCAAGAGACTATTTTGGTGGTTGACGACGAGCCACAGATCTTGGAGTTCTGTCGCATTACCCTCGAAGCTAACGGCTACCTTGTTCGGACGGCCAGCAGCGGGCGGGCCGCTCTCGAAGTAATTCAGCTCCAGAGCTCGATAATCGACTTGATCATCAGTGACGTTGTTATGCCCGGAATGAGTGGTTGGGAACTCGTGGAAAAGATCGGTTTGGAATTGCCGGACGCCAGGATATTAGTAGTCAGTGGATATACGGAAGAAAACATGAGTTTTCGAGGTTCCATAGTGAATCGTTGTCAATTCCTATCCAAACCATTCACATCCAAACAACTGCTAGAAACTGTTCGACGCATGCTGGTTTCTACCTCCACGGATACTTTGGTATCGTCATAGCTGAGAGTGGCTGCTTTGGTGCGTGCGAATAGTTTTTGAATATCTTTCGGACTACATTTAAAAAAACTCATAGTATCTTGCGTAATTTTCTTACGGCGTTGATCAGCAATTCTGCTGCTTGTTCAATCTCTGGCAAACTGTTGAAGCGACCAACTCCGAACCTTAAACTGCAGCGAGCTTCCTCCTCACTGAGACCAAGTGCTCGTAAGACATGACTTGCCTTAGGGTTGGTTGACGAGCAAGCGCTACCACTACTGATTGCCAATTGTGGTACTTCGAGCATTAGGCTTTGCCCCTCGATCGGTAGAAAACAGCAATTCAGATTTCCGGCCAGCCGGGTTGTGGGATTTCCTAGAGTTGGTCCATTAATTCTCAAGTCTGGGAGTTCTGCCCTCAATTGACTATAGAGCTTGTCAACTAAATCAGACAGCCTGGCTGATTCGTTTTGTTTTTGGAAATCCTCGCACAGACGCATGGCTACTCCCATACCCACAATTCCTGGAAGATTGAGAGTTCCTGAGCGTAAGTTTTGCTGTTGACCACCTCCTACGATTTGAGCCTGAATTCTGATCGGTCGCTGACGGCGTCTTACGAACAGCCCCCCAATTCCCTTGGGACCGTAAAACTTATGAGCAGAAAAGCTCATCAAGTCTACTCCCAATTCGTCAACTTGAATTGGTAACTTTCCGACGGCCTGAGTAGCATCACAGTGAAGCACGGCGCCAATTTGATGGCACTTGCTTGCGAGTTTTTCTATGGGTTGAATGACTCCTATTTCGTTATTGGCGAGCATGATACTGACTAACGCGGTCTCCTCATCCAGAGCACTGATAAATGCCTCTTCATCTATCATGCCTGGAGTGTTCGAAGTTTGTGGGTGAATGGGCAGGAGCACAACTTCGAAGCCATGCGCAGTTAGACGCTGAAATGGATCCAAGACCGCATGGTGTTCCGATACTAGGCTAATAATCTTTCGACGTCTTTGCCTGGGACGCAGGCAGTAGCCAAGAATTGCAAGATTGTTACTCTCTGTTGCTCCGCTGGTGAATAGGACCTCATCCTGTTCGGCGCCAATACACCGTGCGATCTGTTCAGTCCAATACTCTACGGCTTCATTTGCTCTGTGCCCCAATAAGTGCGAGCGACTACTTGGATTTGCAAAATGCTCTCGCATGGCAATTGACATGGCGTCCACAACCTGCGGGTCAACGGGTGTCGTCGCCAGATTGTCAAGATAGATCATGTCGGGGAAAGCTCGTAATGTAGTTTAATGCAGACTTGATTTTTACTTATTGCGCACTGGATCGCGACGCCAGCAATTCCGAATAGAGGTCCACAATGACGGGGCGTCGATCAATGCTTGGATTCACATGCGGTCGCGATTTAACGAGCAATCGCTGTGCATCGCCTGGTGAATAACCGCAGTATTTTACCAACCACCAGAGTACAATAGTGGCACTCCGTGCGCGTCCTGCTTTGCAATGAACGTAAACTCGCCCTTGTTGCCGTACGTGCCTATCAATAAAGGCGGCTCCTGCCTCCACGGCTTCGCGACTTGGATGTGTGAAGTCTATTGTAGGAAGCCATAACTGCTCTATAGCCTGCTTCGCATACAGATCTTTGGGGCCCGAGTATTCTTCACACATGTTGACTACTCCAGTTATGCCCAAGGCTTTCAACTGGGAAACATCACTACGGAACGGGCGAGCACCCAAGAAGACTTGCTCATCAACTTTGTCCCACCAGTGTCTTGCTCTTAAGACACGCCCTAGGAAAAAGTTGTAGGCCAAAGTCGGTAGGTATAGCGCAATCGCCAGGCAACGTTGCATTTGGATCGACTTCATGAGACGCCTGCAGGATTGAAATAGTCTGGCTCATTGCCAGCCTTCCACTTGATATTGCAGCCGACGCTGGGGTGTTGTTGCTCGCATACCGCAGATTGGTTGAGTAAGGCCTCCAAAGCGGCCCGAAGATCTTCCCCTGTTGCGTTTACTCCCTGCCTAGGACGTGTACTGTCCAGTTGCCCTCGATACACGAGTTTCAATTCCTTGTCGAAAAGAAAAAAGTCTGGTGTACAGGCGGCGTGGTAATCTTGTGCCACTTTCTGCGTCTCATCAAACAGGTAGGGAAAGTGATACCCTTGGGCTTGAGCCTCAAGTTTCATCATTTCTGGAGCATCGTCAGGGTGAGAATTCACGTCGTTGCTGTTGACGCCAACAAATTGAATTCCCTGTTCCTGAAATTCGTCTGCCAGGGCAGCAATGGCCGGCGCAACGTGCTTGACGTAGGGACAATGATTGCACATGAAAATAACAAGCGTGCCTTCCCTGCCGCGCAGGCTGTCGCGCGTAACAACTTGTCCATCGAGGTCCGTTAGCGAAAAATCAGGAGCTACCGTACCCAATGGCAACATGGTGCTAGCAGTTCGTACCATCTCAGAATCTCCAAAAATGAAACAAATTACAGACCTCCCTGCGAGCAGGCTGAAGCTGCATTTAATCAGGATTTATTTACCTAGTTTTAGGGGAACTCACCAAGTTTGAAAAGCCAATGGTGAAAAGCCGACTAGAGACGCACGTTTTTCGCTACTAAATCGAGCCCGCTAAGGGAGTTCAATTGCAAAGGCGAATTTGCCTGGCCCGCTCCCCACCAAAACGCATATACTTATGGCTAATCGATCTTGCCTCTAGATACAATGTTGCGCTAAGCAAGCCAAAAGTATCGACTTGAATTTATCGCATTTAGCCAGGACTCTATTTGGAAGTCTCCAATGATGGTAGTAGCTCCTTCAAAACTCTCCCCTGATACGCACGGAATGCGTCGAGTAGGTTTCCTATCGATTGTCGGTTTTCTCTTGGCGGGTTTGTTCACAGTACCCGTCGCTGCCCAGGGCTACCTTGACCAACTTGAGCAGATAATTCGTAACCGCCTGACCAACCCAAATGCTGAGGTTTCACCGAACAGTGGGGATACTCGATCGGAGGAACTCCCAGCTCCTAAACGGCCGCCAGAATCCGGCAGTTCTGTGGAATCCAGTTCCAGTAACCAAGATCGAATTTCAATTCTTGAAGGGCTACCGTTAACACCTCCGAAGGAAGCAGTGGAACCAGCAGCGAGTGCGGGACGTGTGTTCCTAGGCATAGAAGCGGAAAATGTCTTGGGCGGTGGAATTGGTGTTCGCGTTGTGGAGGTGACCGATCCTTCGCCGGCGTGGAACGCGGGTTTCAAGGAGGATGACCGAGTTATCGCCGTCAATGGATTTGCAATCGCTAACTTGGATGACATGGCAAACCAACTGTCTAAGACTGTTCCCGGACAGACCGTCCTTTTTTCCGTTACTCGAAAGGCACGAAATATTGAATTGACGTGCGTCATGATGGATGCGGAATTGGCGGGCAGAATCCATGCTCGAGAACTGACTTCTCCGCCCAGCGGCGAGCCCGTTTTGGGCGTCGAAGCAAGCGATTTATCCGCTGCATTTCGTCAGCAGTTTGGGATCCCTGTATTTCGCGGTGCTGCGATTACGAAAACGCTTCCAGGCAGCCCAGCTGAGCGAGCTGGCATTCATGCCGGTGATGTCATTGTCGAATACAACGCCCAACCAATTCAAGGATCGAACGATCTGGGGATTGCATTGGGGGCTACCCAAGTTGGACAGGCAGTGGAGTTGCTCGTATATACCGGTTCACGATCACGGTTGGTCAAATTGGTTATGGCAGGCAAGCCAGCACCAGTAGCGCCTCGCACAGTCTTTGTACCGAATGTAAGTGCTCCGAGTTCTTCAGTCAGTCCTACTGATAATTCGCGGGAAGAATCCCTCGATCCAAATCGAAAAGTGGAAATCGAGCAGATTCTAACGCAACTTTCTCAAGAACAAATGAAGTCGGCCGAACTAGCCAGAGAAAACGTGCAGCTCAAAGATCGAATAAAACAAATGGAAGCGGAACTGCAGCAAGTCCAATCGAAAATGGATCAGGTCCTGAAAGCGCTCAACCAATAACACATAACGCATCATTTATTAAACTTGAAACATTTTCTCATGCGAGTTCATCTCAGATCTGGCACTTTTGTCCTTCTACTTTTCCTGGCGTTTAGCATTGTTGAAGCTACTTTTGTTGAGGCTCAACAACTCAGCTTTACCTTAAATTCACACTCGGGTGAAGAAATCAAGGTGGCAAGGGGAAAGGCACCTGTGACGGTCGTATGCTTTTTGGGTGTCGAATGTCCTATGGTGAAAGGCTATGCGTCGCATCTATCCGAATTGCAGACTCGTTATTTAGGTGAGGGTGTTCAGTTTCTTGGAGTGGATAGTAATCGACAAGATTCTTGGGAGGAAATTGAAGAATTCTGTCGCGGTCACAAATTAACATTCCCATTTGTCAAGGATCCTGGCAACAAAGTTGCGGACCGTTATGGAGCTCAACGCACACCTGAAGTTTTTGTCCTAGATCAAGAGCTTGTTCTTCGATACCACGGACGCATTGATGATCAGTATGCTCCTGGGGTAGTAAAATCCCATCCCAGTCGCGAGGATCTGGTCCTAGCTATCGACCAGTTGCTTGCAGGCAAGCCAATTGCTGTTCGCGATACAACCGCGTTGGGCTGTATCATTGGACGAGAAAAGAATATGGCTATTGAGCGAATCGAAGACAATCCGATTACTTTTTATGAGCACGTGATTCCCGTCCTGGATCGCAATTGTATCGAGTGTCATCGGGCCGGTGAAATTGGACCTTTCGCGATGAATCGATTCGAAGAGGTCGTGGGTTGGGCCGACACGATGCTCGAGACCATTGAAAATGGTCGTATGCCTCCCTGGCACGCTGATCCTCGTTTTGGTCGTTTTGCCAACGAACGACATATGTCGGAATCGGATAAACAAGTCTTTCGTGACTGGATATCTGGCGGGTATAAGGCCGGGGAATCGTCAGCAATAAAAACTGTTGCCAAGAGTAGCGAAAGCAGTTGGCAACTCTCTCGACCTCCTGACCTCATATTGCCCATGCGAGATCGCCCTTTTCTTGTACCGGCCGATGGCGTTGTGGAATATCAATATTTCGTGGTGGATCCACAACTAAGTAGCGATCGCTGGATCGAAGCTGCACAAGTATTGCCTGGAGCCAACAGTGTCGTGCATCACGCTATTGTTTTTGTTCGACCGCCGGATGGATCGGTTTTTCGAGGTGTTGGCTGGTTGACAGGCTATGTTCCTGGCCAGCGATTGTCTCCTCCTCTGCCTGAACATGCCCGCAAGTTGCCGGCGAACTCAAAACTGGTATTCCAAATGCACTATACTCCCAATGGTGATGCCACCGAGGATACGACCCAAGTTGGGATCTGGTTTGCCGACGAAAAGCAGGTGACGCATGAGATCTACACGCAAATGGGGATTGAACAAGAGTTTGAAATACCGCCTAACACAGCGAAATTCGTAGTAAAGGCAAATGTGCCGGATATCCCCGAAGGCGGAAAACTGCTTGGTATCACTCCTCATATGCACGTCCGCGGAAAATCGTTTACACTTTTTGGTCGAACAAACTCAGACAAGGAGGAAATTCAACTTCAGGTTCCAAATTACGATTTTAATTGGCAACATACTTATCAACTGCTCGAGCCCAAATCGGCTGAAGAGTTGTCAGGCCTAAGGTTTGAGATGACCTTTGACAATTCCGACCAGAACCCCTTCAACCCTGATCCGTCACACTGGGTAACTTGGGGCGATCAGACTTGGGAAGAAATGGCGGTTGCTTTTTTTGAAGTCTCCGTTCCTCTGGCGGCCTCGACAGCGGCTTCCAATCGGAATTACGCTAGCAATACAGAGCCTTCCGACGAAGGCCTGAATGAAATGCAACAGCGAGAGTTGGACGAATTCGTTTCTCGTGTTATGAAGAACCTTGATTCCAATGGAGATGGAGTCATTCGTGAAAACGAAACGGACATCGTTGTCCGAAAATGGTATCTGTATGTTTGGGATCAAGACGGCGATCATGTTATCACGCGGGATGAAATAGAACGCGTGGGTCGACGCAAATACAACTAGCCCTAGATCGGATATTGATAGAAACAAATGGATCTGTGGGCACATCGTATTGCGAGCTGGATTGCGAACCGGCGCCTCTACGTCTGGGGAATATGTTTTCTTATTAGTGCTTTTGCAGGAATTGGCTACTACGACGCAAATCTAGTGAAGCAGTTCTTTGTAAAGTCTGCAGTTGAATCTCCTGGCGCTGAATCGTCTAAACCAAACCGTGTCCGCCCGACCGCCTCTTCACCTTCCGTAGACCGTTTTACATTGCTCGGGGCTGAGGTCGTCCTGGTCGCGAAATCTGATCATTTTTTCTCGGCTCGGGGTGCCGAAGCGATGCGTCAAGTAGTCGACGCCTTAGAATCGCTTGACGAAGTGGCTCGCGTTGTTTGGCTTGATCGAGTCCCCATGATGAATATTTTTGGATTGCCCGAGCCAATTCTGCCTCGCTCCACTGCCTCGGAGAGCCTGTTTGCAGCAGCCAAAGACAAAGCCATGCGACACCCGCTGATTCCGGGGCAATTGCTCAGTGATGATGGCCAGGCCATGTTACTAATGGTGTTTCTTGAGCCTGCCTATATTTTGAACGACAGTTCCGCTACTACGCTATTGCGCGATACGGCAGATCAAGTTGCACGGGAGTTCCCAGACATTGATCTGAGTTTTCAAGTAACAGGCAGAGTACCGGCATTGATTACTGCAGTGGGTACGCATGAAGCAAACCAACTTCGTTATCAATTGATTGGGTACGGAATGATCTTGGTGATGACCACGATTCTCTTCAGAGGATTGAGAGCCGTGGCGATCGTTACGCTGGCACCTTTTGTGGGTGTGTTCTGGACTCTGGGTTTCGTTCGCTATTTTCAAGATACACAGAATCCGTTAGTGGATGTAATTCTCCCGATTTTGGTAAGCCTAGTGGGCTTAACAGATGGCGTTCACTTGATGGTGCAAATTCGTAAGTTGGCCTCTGAAGGTCTTTCTTCGGCCAGGGCAGCAGAAAGAGGACTGCAACAAGTCGGCATGGCATGCTTTTTGACGTCCCTTACAACCGCGATTGGGTTCGGTTCGTTAATGACCGCGGAGAGCGTGTGGGTGCGAGAATTTGGTCAATGCTGCACGGTGGGAGTCGCATTGTGTTTCGTTGCAGTAATCCTGGTGATCCCACTAGCCTGCAACTCTTGGTTAGGACAAGCCCTGCATGTCGGCCACGCGGAGAGTCTGATTGAACGCAACTTAACCCGAATTGGAGGAGTGATTCGATGGGTGATTCGAAATCGTGTCAGCCTATCGGTCTTTTCGGTTCTGTCCACCATTGTACTGTCTATTTTTACGTATCAATTGGCGCCCGATGATCGGGCTCTGGATCAATTGCCACAATCTTCTGAAGCAGCGCAGGCAATGCGGTTTATCGATGCGAATTTTGGTGGCCTGGAGGTTTGCACTGTCGAAATCATTTGGGATGAGTCT
>JAGQOY010000174.1 GCA_020427005.1 Planctomycetales bacterium | reverse complement strand
TCATTGAGCAAATGTGCGAAAAAACGCTACTCTTAGGTGAAGTTTGCTCTAGCCTGGACCCTTCCCATGCTGCAGGTTGACCCTAGCAAAACAAACGCCAATAAAACAATGGATCGCTTGTAGCTTTCATTTGATCTTCGGTTGAGGACCAACTCACCAGGCAATGGGGATCGGGCCGACTTTCCCAATTAGTTATTGCTTGCCAGCCTTTACAAACTCTTCGAGTGACAACACGTTATCGCCATCAACGTCAAAGCGAGAGAAACGGAGACGCCCCTCGTCTTGATCAGGGAAGCGATCGAGAAATTCAGCCAAAGTCAAATGCTTATCTTGATTAGAATCTTTTCTTTGAAAAATCTCCTGGCGACTGTTGGGGATGGAACCAGATGCCTCGCTCTGGTTCGTTGTCTGTGCTGCCCGCGAGTCGACCGGGCGGCCTGTTTCTAGAACCGCTTGCCGTGCAGGACTGTCAGGCAATGATTGCACCCAGGAGAGAACATCCTCCTTTAAAGAGAACACAACTGCCGGATTCTGTTGGCTAACATCGTGAAGCTCGCCTGGGTCGGCAACCACATCGAATAACTGAACTTGGGAACCGTCGTGGTTTACGAATAATTTCCAGTCTCCCTGCCTCGTGGCTAGCATCGAAGGCATATAGCCATCGTCCTTTCCTTGGACATTAAACAGCCACTCCCAATACAAGGGTTTCCTTCGAGGCCTCACATCTCCCATCCAAATATCGCTTACATCCTCGCCATCTGGCGCAACGGAAGATGGAACCACCGTGCCTGTGAGTTTGCAAATAGTGGGCAGTAGATCGACCGCCGCAACCACGCTGGTTTCATCTCGTCGACCTGCAGGAACGTGCCCAGGCCATCGAACCAAACCAAATGTGCGTATTCCACCTTCGTACATACTACGCTTGCGACCGCGAAGTGAGCCCGTACTGCCCACACCTGCGTTGGCTGCATTGCCAATGCGATAATCCTCTGGGCCGTTATCACTTGAAAAAACCACGATAGTATCGTCGGCCAGTGAAAGTTCGGCGAGCGTTTGAAACAGCCTTCCTAGCTGTGTATCCAGATCGGTCAGCGACGCACAGAAGACTTGCATTTGACTAGTCAACTCTTTGGCATTCTCTAGGTACTTTCGCATCCAAGGGCCAAAGGCACCAGCGTTGGCCGATGGCTGCAGGTTTGTATAGGGTTCTAGTTGTTCGGGTGTCGGTTTCAATAGAGCATGAGGCAGCAGCGTCCAAAGATTGAGATAGAAGGGGCGATCCCGGTTTTGGCGAATAAACTGAATTGCTTCATCGACAAATAGCTGTGTCGACCTAGCGCGAAAATAGGGATCCGAGTTTTGCTCTTCCCAATAGGGATGGTTACCAGTCGTATGGCGGACGAAATCAAACCCATAAGCTTCCGGAGTAGGAGCCTCTGCTCCCGATCCCAAGTGCCACTTGCCTATGTGAGCTGTTGCGTAGCCGGCCGATTTCAAGATAGAGGCCAGCGTTGGAGTCTCTGGAGCTAGCCAATCTGGCATGGATCGTGCCAAGTTTTGCTGGTGCGTAGCAAAGTGACCATGCACAAGGTGCCTAGCTGGATAATGAGCCGTCATGAACGCAGTTCTACTGGGTGAACAAACCGTTGCAGCTACATAAAACTGGCGAAACCAAGTGCTTTGCGCGGCGAGCGCATCCAAGTGGGGCGTCTTGACGTAGGGATGCCCCGCAAAGGCAGCGTCCTGCCATCCTTGGTCATCGGTGAGAATGAAAATCACGTTTGGCCTCCGAGGCTGTTGATCATCAGCTACCAAGAAAGTAGACAAATGCACCAGACTCAACAGCCATGCAGAGGAAATTGCTCGACAAATCATTGCCAATTAACCGCTAGAAAAAATAGCACGCGATATGGATAGCCACTAGCACCCCAGTATAGCGACTTCCTGCTCATAGAATCCTCCGACGAGACGGCAACACTCAATTCCGTGGTTCGGTAGCTGTAGCAGTCTCGGCAAACAAAAAACTCTCACCCCGCGAGCGGATGAGAGTTTATGGTTAGCAGTTTTTTTCCGTTCGGAACTATTCTGGCAGGTCAATCTTTTCAAACGATGCCGCTTCACGCAATTTGCTAAGTGCGCGTGCCTCTATTTGGCGAATGCGCTCCTTGGTAACTCCCAACTCAGCGCCAACTTCCTTCAGCGTCAGCGGTTCATGGTTATGATCCAAGCCAAATCGCCGGATGATGATTTGTTGCTCGCGATAGTCGAGACGATTCAAAATCCGATTTACCTGAACAATTCGATTCTGCTGTTCAAGTTCTTTAGTGTAATGATCTCCTCGTGTATCTTCATGAGCCATAAAGACTTCTTCCCCGGTTGTACGGAAGCGATCTTTGTGGCGGAATTCGTCGGGAATTGAGCGAGCAAAATTCTTCATGATTGCCCAGCTGGCATATGTACTGAACTTATTTCCCCGTGCATAGTCAAACTTTTCTACGGCACGGAATAGAGACATATTTCCATCGCTGATCAAACTGAAGAAGTCATCAGAACTTTTCATATGCCGTTTGGATATGGATACTACCAAACGCAAGTTGGCCTGCACCAATTCGTTCTTAACATCGGTAGCACAGCGATACAGATCTTCGATCTCGTCCATCAAGCTGGACGATGGTTCGGAATCCTTTAGCTTATCCCGTAGCTTACTCGCTTTGTATTTCAGGTAGTTCATTTTTCGGAACAAGTGGTATTCTTGTTCACGAGTCAATAACTGCACGTCATATAAGCTTGCCAGATACGGAGGCAATCCAGAAGGCGCGCGAACTTTACGTGGCGGAATGATGGCTTCTGGAGCTGGTGATAATAATTCTGCCTCCTGCTTATCGGTGACTCTTTCAAATGCCGGGTTGGGAATGAACTCAAGTGGCAGGGAAAGAATCTCTCGAGCTCGCTCGCCATTGATGATCCGGACGATGGAGGCACGAGATCGCAAGTACTGACGAGTCAAACGGTTGACCCCAATTCCACGCCGGTATTGCTGGTAAATGCTTGCCTTGTCATCATCATTCAGGATCGGCCGAGATGAAGCAAAAACGGCCTGGTCCGGATGTTTGCGATCGTGATTCTTGATTGTATAGCGAATCGTTTCGGCACTTCGTCCAGTTTCTTCGGCTACGCGCTTAGATACTTCGGACAGGTTCGTTCCATCAGCGGCAAAAAGATGAGCGCGTTCGATGATTGCAGCTCGTTCGTCATCAGACATCTGGCTGAATTGTTCGCCTCGTTTAACGCGTTCTCGATTTTTTGCGACAAATCGTTCTACGCTGCTATGCAGAAAGCCTACTCGCTTGCGACCTTCACAAAGAAACCTTCGGCTAACCAAACCTTGGTCTCGCCACCGGGAAATGGTCTTGGTAGAAACATTAAACATACGGCTTAGTTCTTCCACCGTATGAACCGGTTCCTTGGCTTCTTCGATTTTCAGGTCGAGAGAATCGGTGACATCTTCAACGAACAAGCGCAGATCGTGTGCAGCATCATCCCCCCGGACGACTTTGCGAGAATTCTCTTCAGGCCGATAATCCGTCACGCGATAGTAGATGAATTCGAATGGGTAATCTCGGCTAAGCTCTAACTCGCCCAGTAGCCGTTCGGCCCTGTCGACCTGTTCCATGCGTCTACCGCGTGGCGCAAATCGTACTTGATGGTCACGGAGTTCTTGTATTAAGTGGACGCGATATTCTTGATGCATTGGTAAAAACCTTTCCCTGCTTGCGGCATAGTGTCAGTCATCCATGCGGTTTCCGACCGCCAACACTTTGCAACGCGGCTGGGCAAAAACTCCATCCTGGAGTCTTTCGAATAAGGCTTGCAGTTCTTTGCCCTTCCGCAGCTAACCAGCTTAACATTTTTGAAATTCTGCCGAGGGGTGTGCACCGCCATATCAGCATCTACGTGGCTGGCTAGCCTGCCGTTCAGGGGCTCCAAGCGTTGGAGCATAAAGTCGCAAGCTATGACTCTTTGATGCAATTTCGAGACCAGTTGTTCGTTTGACAGCCCAAAAATGCGGCGATTTATCCGTAAATCATTGACAGGACTAGACTTGCGCGAAGTCTCGTTTTTTCTGCTCCTATTTGAACGTGCGCGACAATTGACCAAGAGTTACAAATCCATGTCAAAACTGACACTTCTGGTCTCAATTTGAGATTTACTTTGGCCGTATGTGGCAATTTTTAGGGCTGAAAAGGTTTCTGCTGGTTTTGCTGTTTTGGGTATGCCGAAAACGCTGATGAGCCACCTGGCTGTGTAGCCGCCATGGGCCTATGAAATCAACGTATCCCGAAGGAAAGATTGCCGCCATGACATCTCGTCGGCCCCATTGCAACCTCGATTCGCTTCTTAGAACCAACAAGATTTTACGACGTGATTTTCTGGGTATTGGGACGGGGATTGCGGCCACCGGCTTGGCCGGCCCACTGTGGGCCGATTCTTCCCGGAGCGGCCCACTAACGCGTCCCAAGAAGCAAGAGTTAAACGATACCCGTTGCAAGATCGTGTTGGAGCTGGACGGACACATAAATGTTGACACTAGCACACAAGAACGCGATGAAGAAATCGGGGCCAAGGTCCGAGCCACTTCAACGCTTGATTATTTTGAACGTCTCGGTTGGCACGAAGATGCCGTGAATATGGCTGCTCGTTCCTACAATGAAGCGAAAGTGGAGCATTGGGTAGCCGGTACAACCCAGAAGTTGCAGCTACGAAAGGAGTGCCGTCAAACAATATTGCAAGAGCGAGACGGTCGAATGCAACAATATTCGGACACAGCTGAAATACTCAATTATCAAGAGGTTGAATTACTGAGTTCGCCAATCAACACGGCTGTGCTTGACCTCTTGCTTCCGACAGTGCCTGCCAAACCCAATCAACGTTGGAACCTCTCGGCGGGTGATGCTGCCAAGATTTTCAACCTGGATGCAGTCCACCTATGTGAGATTTCTGCCCATATCGTCAAAGTTGACGGGGCTGAGGCGGTAATGGAGCTCGAAGGAAACTTGGAAGGCAGTGCCAACAGCGTGCATACAAAGCTGCAAGTTACTGGCAATTTCCGTGCAAAATTAGGACGGCAGTGCACCCTGGTGACATGGGTCGGGGCAGTAATCCACGAACAGCGCGATGTCAGTCAATCAGAACCCGGATTTGATATCACTGCTCGAGTTCGTTTAATTCGGGCGGAGGAATCAGAATCACCAATCCAGATTACCTACGATCAGCTTATTGCCAAATCACGGGAAGACGAGTCAACTCGATGGTTGTCAAGATTCTCATCCGAGGCTGGAGCCTTTTCGCTTTTGGCAGATCGCAAGTGGAGTTTTTATGTCAATGGCGGCGAGGAATCGATCTTGCGGTTAGTTGAGAACAACTCGGTTATCGCGCAGTGCAACGTTTCCCGTTTGTCCAAAATGCCGAGCGGAACACAAATAACTCTCGAAGGCTTTCAGTCTGATATTCAGCAATCTCTCAGTACCAATTTTGGAGAGATCTTGGAGGCACGCGAAACGGTTACATCATCTAAGTTGCGGTGTTTGCGTGGTGTGGTAATGGGCACGATTGACGAAGTTCCCATACAGTGGATCTACGCTCACGTATCCGACGATACGGGACGACGCATGGCAATTGTGTTCACGCTAGCGGCAGACAAAGTCGACCGTCTAGCTGGAAGTGACGAACAAATTGTTGATAGCTTTCAATTCTTAGCCAGCAACGAGTCTGTGGGTCCATCGACCGCAAGTGCTTCGGCTGAACAAGCCTCAGTTGTCAACAAGCTTGGCAATTCCCAGAGCGTTCGTTGAACTGTCGAATTCGATTGGACCCGAAATTCGCTAACGAGTACTCATCGTGACCCGCGTTGGCCGTTGGCTGATGCCGTACGGACTTGCGGATCGCGCATATACGATTGGCCTTTTTCGTATAGCGACAGCCGAGACTTCAATTCTTCCCGTTCATCGGCGGATGAGATTTCAATTGCCTGACGTTGCAGTTTGGCCGCTTCCGTGTACTTTCCGGTCGCGGCTGTTGCGACCGCTAGTGTATCCAAGGTGCGGCTGGACGGTTTAGTTTCCAGATCGCGCGCTCGGCGGGCCGCCTCCAAAGCCAACTCAACATTGCGGATTTTGTTGTCTGGGCAGGTCGCCATCAACCAGGCAGCGCTTTGGTAAGCACGAACATTTTTGTTGTCTAATCCTATTGCCTCTCGATAGGCAACAGCTGCCGACTCCCAATCTCCAATGTACTGACAAGCGTCGGCTAGGTCAGTACGATACGTTGCGTTCTTATGATCTATTTCGGCCGCGCGACGGTAGTCCTGAATTGCGTCTGTGGTGTGATCCAACATGAACTTGCAATGTCCACGACTATTGAAATACTGAGCATCATCGGGCGCAAGCGCAATTGCTTGGTTGTAGTCGTCGATCGCTAGCTCGTAGTGAGTCAGCTCAAAATGCAGTTCACCCCGATTAAAATACAGATTGGCATATTCGTCATTTAGCGAAATGGCGGTAGAAAACTCCTCAATCGCTGCGTTGTAGGCTCCGCCCATAGCTAACGAAATGCCGTAATTGTGATGCGCTCGCCAACTATCCGGATTATGTTCCAGTGAGGTTTTGAAATCAGCCGTTGCCAGGCGATCAAGCTTTGCAGCCTCTGCCAGTTGCCCCTTGGCTACCAAGTTTCCGGCTTGCTCACTGCGCATTTCACCGCGGCGATTGAGCGCCCAAGCAAATAACTTGGTGGCGTACTGGCGGTCTGTGCTTGATCGATCTGTACGGGATATTACTTGAGTGCAGGTCCTCGCTATCTCCGTCACTTCCGCTTCCGTCAAAACCGTCTGTGTGCGCGCGTACAGGGCCTGCAAGTCTGCCGATACACTCCCTGCACTAGCACTCCGAATGGTACTTGCCCCCTGACCAAAAGTCACAGCTGATAGGAGGACATAAAAGCACACAGTTCGGGACAGCAACGATCCTAACTTGTGCACGATACATTCCTTTGCATCAATTATTATTCTGGGGAGACCAACTATTCTGGGGAGACCAGAGCGTCTGGGATGTTGCCAACCAGCTCACAAGCTTGGTTGACTGCATTCTAGCTTGCAAATCCTTCGGTCAAGCCAGACAGCAATAACCCTACATTTGACGCAACGGGTTCGTTCTTACAAATAGGAGCGATGGATTTCCCCACCGTCGAGATCGGTCTTTGGAGCATCTCCGGCTCTTATAGCGTCTTGGTGTGTTTTGGCGGAAGGTGAAAATCGCCAATTTCGCGTAATTAGCCTGCTAAACTAGATGTATAATAATCGCTTCCTCCTACCCTGACCCAACCTACCTCCGACCTAAGGTACCAGGAATATGTTACTAGCCCTGCCTCCCATTTTGAGTCCTAGGAATTCGTTCAGTACAAAAGCGATCGGCACAATTCTTGCGTTGTGTTGCATATCCCCCATTTGCGCTGAAGTAAGAGTGCCCAATGTATTCAGTGATCACATGGTCCTGCAGCGCAATTTAGCAAACAAGGTCTGGGGACGAGCTGAAGCGGGGGAAAGCGTTTCTGTTGAGATTGCGGGTCAGAGCCACGACACGAATGCTGATGCGTCCGGGAATTGGGAACTTAAGCTTGATGCTTTGGAGGCCGGAGGACCATACGAGTTAGTTGTTAAGGGAAGTAACACAATCACGATCACCGACGTACTCGTAGGTGAAGTTTGGATTTGTAGTGGTCAGTCTAACATGGCCTGGACTGTTAATCGCGCCTACGACTACGATTTGGAAAAGCTGACAGCCGATCATCCTCAAATTCGCATGGTTAATTTTCCACAGGTTGGGACTCAAGAACCAATCTGGGAACATCCACAATCTAAGTGGCAGGTCTGCACGCCTGAGAGCGTGGGCAGCTTCTCAGCGGTCGGCTATTACTTCGGAAAACAATTGCATGAAACCGTCCACGTACCTATTGGTTTGATTAACAACGCCTGGGGAGGGTCAGCTGCAGAAGCCTGGGTCCCTCGGAATCGATTGGAACAAGCTGGGCAATATAGCGCCATGTTGAAGCAATACGACGAAATGGCAGCCAACTACAAGTCCCTTGAGGAAAAAGGGGAATTGACGGACAAGGAAAAAGAACAACGGGATAGCCTGGCGCGATTGGTCAAAGGCAACCATCGTCCAGCGAACATCTACAACGGGGTCCTAAAATCTCATTTGGGATATGGGATTCGAGGCGCCATCTGGTATCAAGGCGAATCGAATGCACCACGAGCTTACCAGTACCGTGACCTCTTTCCGCTTATGATACGTACTTGGCGGGATGAATGGGGCATCGGAGATTTTCCTTTCTACTGGGTGCAGTTAGCCGACTTTCGCGATGAAAAAGACTCTCCAGGCGAAAGCGATTGGGCCGAACTGCGCGAGGCTCAGACCATGAGCCAAGCATTGCCTCACACGGGGCAAGCGGTGATCATCGACATCGGTGAAGGCAAGGACATTCATCCCAAAAATAAGATTGATGTCGGTCGACGTCTGGCTCGTCTTGCATTAGCGGACGTCTACGGTATCGAGATAGCCAGTCGCAGCCCCGAATATGCCTCCATGAAGATTTCGGAGAACAAAGTGGTTCTAAGCTTCAACCACGTCGATGGAGGTTGGCGACCATTCGACACAGCCTCACCTCAGGGCTTCTCTGTTGCGGGCAGCGACAAGCAGTTTGTGTGGGCTCAAGCAAAGATCCTTGAAAACGGCGATATTGAAGTGTGGAGTTCCAACGTTGCCTCTCCCGTAGCAGTGCGCTATGGCTGGTCGGACAACCCCAACGTCAACATGTATGATTCAGCCAACCTACCATTGACCCCGTTTCGTACGGATAACTGGCCAGGCGTTACTGTTGGTAAAGAGTAACAGACGAATCTCTAGGGCCGCGTATGTCTCAAATAGGTGGGATGCAATCAGGCCAGCCAGAGTTTCAGGATACTTGTAACCGTTCACGGATTTCCTGTCGGCTGAATCGTACCGGCAAATTACCGGGCCGTTGGCCCTCACGCTTGATAGTGCTCAGCCTTTCGGACTGGGTATGCAAACTTGGGGGCTTTGTCCCCGGAAATCCGAATACCTCGGGCCAATGGCCTCGCCGTTTGCTAAGCCTGGCCCGCAGGGCCAGGTGCATATCAACGGTCATGCCGATAGGGTCGACGGCCCGGACAATTGCTGGTTAGTGATTTACTTGAAAACATTCGACGTCTTGCGACAAGCACTAGCTTGAAAAAATGCGAAACCCTGTGGATGCTGTTGAAAGTTCAATGCGATGTCTTATTGGCAAGATGGAGCAGCCCTGGTTTGCGGTGGTTCAAGCGGTCTGGGCCTGGCCATCGCTGAACAGCTTGCTCAACAGCGTCTGAAACATTTAATCTTGATAGCCCGCGACGAGGCCAAACTGGAAGCAACTCGAGCGGCCCTGAGTCGCAAGACGACGACCGATATTACCATCATACCAGCCGACCTAGTCGATTTTGAGTCGGTACTTAACGCAGCCAAACTGGTCGAAGCCAAAGCCGGTAACCTCCAATTAGTCGTCCAGGCAATTGGCAAAAGTGATCGAGGCAATCTGGCAGAGTTATCAAGGGAGCATCTATTACAACTCGTTGACGTAAATGTTGTGACTAGTTTGCACGCTATAAGGGCCTTCTCACCACTTCTTGTGCCCTCTCAGGGACACATTGTGTTGATAGGCTCTCTAGCTGGATTGTTCGCGCCCAGGTTTTTGGGTGGATATGCAATCGCCAAACATGGTCTAACTGCACTAGCACAACAGGCCCGACTTGAATTGTCCTCCCAACGAGTCTCCGTAACATTGTGTTGTCCAGGTCCAATCGCTCGACCCGATGCAGGTTCTCGCTATGACGACTTGCCGACTGTTGGCAGCATTCCTCCGGAAGCTCGCCTGCCTGGAGGTGGCGCCAAGCTATCGGGACTTGCTCCTGACCGTCTTGCTATTGAAATTTTAATGGCCGCTAGGCACCGGCGAAGCATTGCGATTTTCCCAAGACGGGCTTGGTGGTTACGTTTCCTCAGTGCCTGCTCTCCCCAACTAGGAGATTCAATCCTGCAGAACCGAACCAGTTAGTTGAAGTCTTAGCAGTCTATGAAATGGCTACTTTAGTAGTCGACCGCGAGTGGAGGGCCAATCCTCTTCAGTTTGAAGAAGAGGCCCCCGACCGGAAATCCATTTTTGCTTGCGGAAGACCTGGAAACCACCTACTATAGGAAGGATACTTCAAGCTTAGACGCTACCAATTTCGACTCCTTCAGATGTAGTGATCATTTCCTGCGTGAATGATTGGCTATGGACGATCAGTGCTAGCACTAACGCAGACTCAAACAACATTGATGAATCATCCCACACGAGAGTGTACTTGTGGCATTATCTGAAATCGATCGATCGCTTCTTGCACGCTGCTTGGCCGCCGAAGAAGGCGCTTGGGAGGAGTTCGTTGACCGATACGTGGCCTTGATCACACACGTAGTTAGCTCATTAGCAAAGCAAAGGGAAAATCTTCCGGTCGCGCAGATTCCCGATTGCTGGTTCGACGATATCGTGGCCGATGTCTTTTTGGAACTCTTAGAGCAAGATTTCCAAGTCCTTCGCAAGTTTCGTGGACAAAGCTCCCTGGGAACCTATCTCGTTGTTATTGCTCGACGTATTGCGCTCAATCGCATTTATGAATTACAACGACAGCCGACGGCTCCTTTGACCAGAGAGGACTTCGCTGTCGACGGCAAGATGCCTGATTTTGAAAACTCCGAAGAGGTCCGAGTGCTGCTTGAGAAGCTTCCCTCACAACAAGCAACGCTAATTCGCCTGTATCATTTGGAGCATTGTAGTTACAGCGAAATTGGAGCGCGTTTAGGAATCCCTGAGAATAGTATCGGACCGCTGTTATCTCAAGCACGCGAACGATTTCGCCGCTTACGAGCTTAACACGATCTCCAGTCAGTTTACGCGTTCGATGAAATCCGGAAGGTTTTGGCGTGAAGGATTACTCATACTTGCAAATCCGATTGGGCCGTCAGCTCCGAGTGCTCCTCTTCGTTTATCTTCTAAGCGAGGCTCCGTTTTCGATCTCCGTTGCACAAGATTCAAGTAATGGTGGATTTGCGCGACTCGAGGGTGAATACGTAAGCGTGATTACAGACTTGCCATCTAGCAACGAGCTCCAGCAACTACCCATGGTATTCGACACCGCTATGCCTACGTGGTGTGAATACTTTGACACGAGTGCCCAACGAGTTCGAAAATGGCACGTCGACGCGCACATCATGTTGGAACGAGCCCGATTTGAATCAGCCGGCTTAATACCACCCGAAATTGCACAGTTTCCCTATGGCTTTCAGTACGGTGATCGAGTCTGGGTGGTTGAACAGCCTAGCGAATACTATCGGCGGCATCTGCTGTTACATGAAGGCACACATTGGTTCATGAACAAGCGTTTTGGTGGTAACGGACCACCTTGGCTGATGGAGGGGTTCGCCGAATGGCTTGGAACACATCGTTGGGATGGCAAAAGTCTGGAAATGGGAATCATCCCCAAAACGCGCGATGAAGTACCTTATTGGGGACGGATATTGCTTATCAAGCAACAGCTGGCAGAGGGTGTTGCCCCCTCATTGGAGACGATTCTGCGTTATGACGGCCGTGCTCATCAACAAGTGGAAGCCTACGCATGGAGCTGGGCAGTCGTCGTTTTTTTAATGCACCATCCCGACTCACAAGCAGCATTTCGAAACATGCTAAAGGAACCCATGCGATCCGATATGACGCTAACTCGCTGGTTGTTCGAACACACTCAACACAGCTGGCCGAGATTGCGAGCCGCATGGTGCGCGTTCTTAAGTGATTTGGATTATGGATACGACATGAGCTTACCACTGCTCCAACTTTCGGAGGCGCCAAAAAAACTAGCCTCTCCGCAGGTCTTCGAATTGCAAACCAATCTTTCCTGGCAGCCAACGGGTATCAAAGTTGAAAAGGGCCAGCATGTGTCGATCCATTGCGATGGTCACTACACTGTCGTAGCTTCTGATTCCAACCTCGATACGCCGGCCTGGGAATCTACCGCAGCCGGAGTCACTCTCGAGTATCATAACGGTCGCCCTTTAGGTGAATTAACCATGGCCATTGCAAGTCCTTTTGAACAAGAGCAAGCATTTAGTGCACCGCTTGATTCAATGGCCGTTGGTACCATGCTGAACCTATCCGCTCCTCAATCGGGCGAAATAGTTTTTCGTGTTAACGAGTTGCAAGGCGATCTAACCGACAACCAAGGTGTTCTTCAAATAGCCATTGCTCCATGATTCCACTTTATGACGATGTTCCCTGTGGCACGAAGCCTTACATAAACTTTGTCCTGATTTCGCTCAGCAGTTTGATGTTTGCATTGCAACTTTGGGCAAACAGCGGAAACGAACATGTGGTCGAGCGATTGGGAATGGTACCAGCTCGGTTTGCCACTGAGGAAGGCGAGCAAATCCTGATTCCTGCCAAGGTCCTTGTGCAGACTCCCTTTGGAATTCGCCAACTGGAAACCGTCCGCGCTTTGGAGCCAGCCATCGTTCCAGAATGGGCCACTCTGCTAACCTGTGTCTTTTTGCATGGTGGCTGGTTGCACTTTCTAGGAAATATGTGGTTCCTATGGATTTTTGGAGACAATGTTGAAGATCGTATTGGACATGTTGCCTATCTTGTTCTCTACCTTGGAACCGGAGTCGTGGCCAGCATGTCGCATCTCATTGTGAACTTTGACTCGGTGATGCCCACAATCGGAGCTAGCGGTGCCATTGCCGGTGTAATGGGAGCCTACTTCTGGCTCTATCCGCGTGCCAAAGTCCTGACAATGATACCATTAGTCATATTTTGGCCCGTCGTCGTACTACCGGCTCAACTATTTTTGGCGATTTGGTTTCTAATGCAGTTTTGGAGTGGCACTTTTGCCGTAACTCAGGGCGATGTTTCCGGAGTAGCCTGGTGGGCTCACATCGGCGGTTTTATGGCCGGGCTAAGTTGTGGTGCGGCTCTGGGTCATACAAACAGCGTTCCTGAATCGACGGACGACTCTCCAAGTCACTTCAACGAATCGATTTGATTTCGCCAAGAGGGGAATAGAATGAAAGTCATTGGAATTTTGCTTTGGCAATTGCTGCTCGCACTCCTATGTTTGACAAGCTCGGCAACCACCTTTGCCGAAGGACCGGTTCGGCGATTGCTGTACGTGGCAGAACCTGGCATTCGTAACTACACCGAATATGGTGGACACGGCATCATCGTTTTTGACATCGATCAAGGCTACAAGTTCGTCAGAAGAATTCCATTTTCAGGTTTAGCGCCAGACGGCAAACCCGCCAATGTTAAAGGCATATGCGGTAACGCCATGACCGGGCGATTGTATGTTAGTACCCTCTATCACCTCATCTGTATCGACCTGCACACCGATCAAGTTCTCTGGCAAAGAAACTATGAAAACGGTTGCGATCGCATGAGTATGTCACCTGATGGTCGCATCATATATCAACCAAGTCTGGAAAAAGACAATTGGTATGTACTCGATGCGGCAAGTGGCGATGTTATCAAAGAACTAGTCCCCAAGTCCAAAGCGCACAACACTGTTTTTTCCGTGGATGGATCTCGTGTTTATTTGGCTGGATTGGGATCCAACCTTCTAAGTATCGCCGATGCGTCGACTCACGACATCGTGGGTACGTGTGGACCCTTTGCTAACAGTATTCGCCCCTTTACGGTCAACGGCTCACAAACACTTTGTTTTGTCAACGTAAATGAGCTTCTCGGTTTTGAAGTTGGCGATTTGAGAACTGGTCAAAAGCTGTATCGCACGGAAGTTCAGGGATTCGAAGTGGGACCTGTGAAACGCCATGGTTGCCCTAGCCATGGCATCGCCATGACTCCCGATGAGAGAGAGATCTGGATTGCGGACGGTCACAACGAACACCTTCATGTCTTTGACGTTGCGCAACTACCTCCCAAACAAATAGCCAGCATCCGCGTTCGCGAACAACCGGGATGGATCACGTTCAGCCTGGATGGAAAGATCTGTTGGTCTTCCACTGGAGATGTCATCGATACCCAATCTCACCAAATCACCCATAAATTGACCGATGAAGAAGGACGGATGGTCATGAGCGAAAAAGTCGTGGAGGTACAACTTCAAGACAATCGCTTGATCGCCGTTGGCGACCAGTTTGGCCGAGGCATGATTCTTTCAAAATAGGCATACCATGGCTCTCCAATTGGATTAGAGGCCCTTGATGAATTCCACCAATGCAACGATGCTCGCCGTGACAGTCAGCAATGGTCAGCTGCTGGTAGATCACAAGCGTCGGGCCCCGGTTCGACATAAAAACGAGGCACTAGTTCGAGTTGCTCTGGCTGGTATTTGTTCAACCGATCTAGAGATCATTAAGGGATACTTTGGGTTTGAAGGAATACTGGGGCATGAATTTGTTGGACAAGTAGCGCAGTGCGATCAACCACAATGGCTTGGTAAACGAGTTGTTGCATCAATCAACTTTGCAGATGCAATGTCGCCCGAGTACTCTGAATTTGGGTTTGAACATCATCCCCATCGGCAAGTTCTCGGAATTCATAATCGCGACGGTGCCATGGCGCAGTGGGTATGCATTCCGGTGGCGAACCTCTACGAGGTCCCCGAAGACTTATCGGATCGACGAGCCGTTTTTACTGAGCCAGTTGCTGCAGCACTTCGCATTGCTGT
>JAGQOY010000173.1 GCA_020427005.1 Planctomycetales bacterium | reverse complement strand
CCAGCCCCTCGCTGACGCTTCGAGTTACTAATCGTCCACAAGATTTTGCAAATCGACTTTTTCATCACCCTGCTAGTGTTGGACCGGGAATACTTCCATGCCATTCTTGCGCTGAACCAGTTTCTAGCTTGCGGATGATCCAGGTGCATGCCTGGTTGACCGTGTGGGAATAATATCGCTTGCAAGACCAAGCATCTCCAGCAAACGGATTTCATAGTAGCTAATGTCAAATTCCCACCAGCGGTGTTGCACCGTGGCCGCTGACGGGTCCTCGTGGTGGTTGTTATGCCAACCCTCGCCAACAGTTAAGATGGCGACGAGCCAGTTATTTCGACTATCTTCATGCGTATCGTAGTTTTGGTAGCCAAACATGTGGCTAAGAGAATTGACCGACCAAGTAATATGCCATACGGCGATTACGCGCACCACAAATCCCCAGACCAATACACTAGCACCCAATTGCAGTGCATCGCTCATAGCCGGACTAAAGAAATAACTAAGTCCAAAGCCTAATCCAAAAAATACAGGAACCTGTGCCAAGATGTACATAAATTGAAAGTAGGGTTTTGTTTCAAACCGCAGGTAGAAAGGATCACGCAATAGATCTTTAGAAAATTTCTCCAAGCTTGCAATGCTATACGCCTGCCGATTAATAAACATTAACCAGCCCATATGGGACCAAAAGAAACTTACCCGTGGCGAATGTGGATCAGGGACATCATCTGAATACACATGATGCAATCGGTGTACCGTTACCCAACGAGCAGGTGTGTCTTGCATGGAACAAATACCTAAAATCGCGAAGATATGTTCGATCCATTTAGGTGTCTTAAAACTGCGATGTGTAAGCAGCCGATGGTATCCGATAGTAATCCCTTGCCCAAATACATGGATGCCTGCCAAACAGATGAGTAGGCCTATCCAGCTAAACAACCAGGGCACAAACGCTACAAACCCAAGCAAGTGAATCAGCAGAATGGTTGTGAAATAAGTTCGATTCAATCGATACGGTAGAACGGGTTGAGGTACAGAGTTATGCGTCATCAAACAGTTTGTTGGAGAAAGGTTGGCAATTTGAACTCGCGGCGCAGATTGATCATCATCGCAAGTATTGCCGCGTGAAATGCCCTAGGCAATGGGGGACGGTGGCTTTCTCCCCGACTACCCGATGGAAAGCCCCAATTGCCACACTCGGGGAGATTTTGCAGTCAATTTTAGGTGGCAAACTGTCGCTACAGAATCAACCTAGAATCCATGGAAATACTTTAGGCTTCAACCTCCGGGCCACGCAGATCCGCTGTAACTTCATCATCGGCCAAACTCGGTAAGATGGGGGTCTCAATGGGAGCAGCAGACGGGCGCAATCCCAAGACGCGTAGTCCCACGCGAACAACCTTTACTGGTACAGAGGGGCGGTGGTAATACAAATAGGCGACTGCAAAAATGCGGCCAACCGCAGACAGGACAAACAAAGTGTGATAGGCCGCCAAATCCGTACCTAAGCTTCTCAGGATGATTGCTCCCATAGTTGAACCAATGCACCAAGCTGTTGTATTGGCCATATTGTAATAGCTAAGCATACGGACTCGCTGGTGGGTAGGGATAGCCTCAAAGAACATGAGGAAAAACCCAAGCTCATAGGCTGCCCACGCAATGCCATTAATTGTCTGGATAAACACCAGCCAGTAGTAGCTGGGAGAGACAATCCAAAAAGCCGACAGCGGGACAATCAATGTTCCACCGAGCGTCAATAGCCACGGCGCACCTTTCTTGCGAGCCAACGCGCCCCAACCAACGAGAGAGATGATTTTTGCGACGAAGGCCACTGATACTAGACCCGTGAAGCCCAGATAGGATAGTTCCAATTGCTTTAACATATAGGGTGTAAAGTAGGGACCGCTAAGCTGCACCATAGCTTGAACGAGCACTAGAAATACCAGCAAGTGTCTGCCGCTAATAGGCTGGGCTGTATTGGCGATAGGCAGTGCAACCTTTGGGCGGCCTGGGCGTTCTTGATCGTGATGGCGGGCCAACGCTACCACGGATATTGCGCGGGAGATAATTCCCACCACAAATAGAACGGCAAAGGCATTTGTCAAAAATTCCTGTTGCTTGGCATATTGCAAGTAGATACCTGCGCATACGAAGGCCGTCAGCGTGGCGATCTGAGTAGCACGAGTGCGTTTGGCAAAGTAGCCTGCCCGTATGGGCTTGGGTATCATCGTTTCGATCCACATGTTCCAGGCTGGTCCAGAGGCCAAGCTGCCAGCCCAATAGATCGAGGACACTAGTAGCAGCAAAGGGCCTGAGATTGAGCCTCGCCATGCGGCCAGAATAAGCGGAATGAACGCTAAGGCTTGTAGGCCCGACCACAATACGATCCAGGTCCTTTTATCGAAACCCTTAGTAATCGGGCGAATGGATATAAGCTGGATGATGCCTCCAGCCATTAAGGGAACGCTGGCAATCAACCCAGCCATCACCTCACCTAAGCCGATAGCCAGAGCGAAGGCAGGTAAGTAGGTTTCGCCGACTCCAATCATGACGCCATAAAACGTTGCGTCCGTCGTGCTGGCGCACATATTGCGCCGAAGAATTTGTTTATTCGAAATCTTTGACACGGTAAATCGCAACACCCATAACCCCAATCACTGTCCGTCCAGCCAAAGTATATCGTGCTCCTACTTTTCTGCACTCCTCCCACAGACATCTCCGTCTAATCAAGAATCTCGCCAATTGGACTTCACTAACTCGATGCTTGGCACCATTCATTGGGACACGGTGGGAATGCAGGTGGTGTCTGTGAAGAGTGCAAGGAATACTCATGTACGAACGATTTTGCAAAGTTCCTACCTTTGACAGGTGTCAGGCCGTTGGTCGCTGGCCTACAATGCATGCGGACACTCTCTCGTCCAAAACTTTCTAGCCAGGTTCTGAGTGATTGCAAGGTTGCTCTCGCATCCTTCGGTGATAACTCCCACTGGCGTTTTACGCTTTTTACTTAATGTTTGTGCGAGGATTGATGATGGACAGAGTTTGTCATTTCGAAGTACCCTACGAGGACAAAGCTCGTATGGAAAAGTTCTATTCGGAAGTGTTCAAGTGGCAGTTTCACGATACGCCAGGAGAAATGCCATACACATTCATTTTTACCACCGAAGTAAATGAGCAGTTTATGCCCCAACAACCCGGAGGAATTAATGGAGGAAGTTATCCTCGTGGAGATTGTGGAAGCCGCTCCCCAGTGGTTGTGATTGAAGTAGATTCTTGCGAACAACGAGTCAAAGATGTTCAAGCTGCAGGAGGCAGTTTGGTACTGGGGCCCAATAATGCCGGCGGAATGGGTATTTATGCACAGGTCAAGGACGTGGAAGGCAATATCATAGGCCTGTGGCAACCCTTGCCGCCACAAAGTGCCTAGGCCTATCACGCTGTCTTGTTGCTCTGTTGCCGTGCCTTCAATTCCGTCGATATGAACTTTGATCAAGCAGCTGTCATTGCTGCACTAAGTCATTGCGATGCATATGGGGTGGACTCTAAGGAAATTGAGATCCACGAAACGCACATTTCGTGGATCTTCTTAATTGATCAAACTGCCTACAAATTGAAGAAAGCTCTGAGCAACGACTTCTTGGACTATTCAACGCTTGAAAAGCGTGAACATTATTGCCGAGAAGAATTGAGGTTGGACTCTCGATTTGCCCCAGAGCTCTATATGGATGTTGTGCCGGTCACATTCGATAAAGGTCAGTTCTACGTTCAAGGGGTTGGTCAAGTTGTTGAGTGGCTTGTCAAAATGAAACGCTTTGAGCCTGGAGCATTGCTTTCAGAGCGTTTGGGCAAGGGAGTCGTCTCGCCCCAAGAAATTGACCAGCTGGCGCACGTTGTTGCAAATGCCCACGGTGCCGCAGTCGCTGGACGTTCTAAACAACAGCAGATCCTCGAGGCTGCACGTGATAACTTTAGAACCTTGGCATCATGTTTGTCGGCGAATATCGAAGATTTATCTTGGTCGGAATTGAAAGCCTGGACAGAGACAGAGTTTCAAGAGCACGAACGCAAATTCCGTGCTCGCGCAGAATCCGGCTTTGTTCGCGAATGCCACGGCGACCTGCATGCCGGGAATATCGTGTCATGGCGTGGAAGTCTCGTACCGTTCGATGGAATTGAATTCTGTGATGAATTTCGTTGGATCGATGTCTTGTCAGACACTGCATTTTTGGTCATGGACCTGATCCATCGAGGCTATCCAGCTCTGGCGGCACAGTTTCTCAATACTTACTTGGAAGTCACCGGAGATTACGAAGACTTGGAGTTGCTGCGCTGGTATCTGGTTTATCGAGCTATGGTTCGAGCAAAGGTGGCCGCGTTATTGATGATGCAGTCAACGGGTGGACAGCGACAGGCGGCGCAGACCGAGGTGCAGCAGTACATTTTTTTGGCAGAAGAGCTACGCAGATCGCACATTCCACGTTTGTGGATAACGCATGGTGTCAGCGGAAGTGGTAAATCAACAGGTTCGATGGCCATGGTCCGCGATCAAGGGGCAATTCGCTTGCGGTCCGATGTCGAACGCAAGCGTTACGATGTCCTGATAAGCTCGAACACCGGATTTCCGGTTCAGGTGCGGTACGATAAAGAGAGCGTACAAAGGATCTATCGGCGGCTTCTAGAGTTAGCACGACGAATACTGAAAGCAGGTTTTTCTGTCATAGTCGATGCCACATTCCTTGATCGCGGTCAGCGTGACAAGTTCCGTGAATTGGCAGCTCAGCTGCGTCTCGAGTTCGCGATTCTGAGTTTCCAAGCACCTGTAGAAACCCTAAGAAGTAGAATCAATGATCGCCTTACCCAAGGTGGGGGCCCATCTGATGCGGGCCTCGATGTACTGAAATTGCAGCTCCAAACTCAGGAGCCGTTGGGTGAAGACGAATTATCGCATACGTTTATTATTAGCGAAGAATGTGACACTTCTCGGTGACCCCGCCAAAATCTCACCACCCCCGCGGGCCCCTTCGGAAGAGTCCGCGAACCGGAGAGGGGAGGTGCCTAGCCTGATAAAGACTGGGCAATTTTCGCCGCTTTTCGTTGATCGCCCGAACTGCCACGGCATTCAGTGAGAATTGGCCCACTGCCAATATTCTTGAAATTGATTTTGTAACAACCCCTTTGCGCCTTGCGGACATATGGATTTACATATTACGGTTTATCCATGCGCTAACCGTATTTCGCCAGGTGATGCGTGTCAACGCATCCCCTCGCTGACGCTCCGACGCTTCGGGTTACTAGTCGTCCACAAGAGTTCGCAAATCGACTTTTTCAGCAGCATGCTAGCGTTTTTCTGCTCGAGGTGAAAAAGTGTTCGTATAGGCGCGCTATCTAGCTCAGTTTGGTTCGAATCGCACACTGGCTTACGCAAAACCGGTCCTCCATTCCCTGGAATATGCAACTTGAATCTAGTGCGCGTCATATGGCGCGCTGTTTGCGTACGTGCTTTCGACTGGCACCTGCTTTCGAATAAAATGTCGTTTCAGAAAAACCGGCAACATCACATCTCAATCCGGAATATCTAAGTTAGTAAGAGTTGAACGTTTTACATTGGGAGCGTTGGCGTGTGACGTAAGGCCAACGCCCAGCTTGTAAATCGCCTATCCAAAATAATGCGAGGCTCACCGTGGGATACACAATGATTGATGCCAATGAGGCTGTTGCCCGTGTGGCGTATGCTGTCAGTGAGAATATCGCGATCTACCCCATTACTCCCGCTTCTCCTATGGGAGAGTTTGCCGACGCCTGGGCCGCGCAAGGCGAATTGAACATCTTCGGCGCGGTGCCCCAAGTGATCGAAATGCAAAGTGAGGCTGGGGCAGCAGGTGCACTGCATGGAGCATTACAAGGCGGTACGCTAGCCACTACGTTTACGGCCTCGCAAGGCTTGTTGTTGATGTTGCCCAACATGTTCAAGATTGCCGGCGAGTTAACGCCAGCTGTAATGCATGTGGCGGCCAGGACCGTTGCCACCCACGCGCTATCGATCTTTGGAGATCACAGTGACGTAATGGCTGCGCGCATGACGGGCTGGGCCATGCTGTGCGCAGCCACTCCGCAGGAAGCTCACGACTTTGCATTGGTCAGCCATGCTGCCACCCTATTGTCGCGTATTCCGTTTATACATTTCTTCGACGGTTTTCGAACTTCGCATGAAATCAACAAAGTCAGCATGATGTCAGAGGAACTGATTGCACAGGCCTTGGATTGGGGGGCCATCGTGGATCATCGACGCCGTAGTCTTGATCCAGATTCGCCTGTCATTCGTGGGACGGCGCAGAATCCAGATGTTTTCTTCCAAGCAAGGGAAGCGAATAACAACTTCTATTCTCAAACGCCTAGCATTGTGCAATCTAGATTTGAATGGTTGTTTGAAAAAACAGGGCGTCGATACCAACTTTTTGACTACGTGGGACATCCGGCGGCTCGACGAGTCATCGTGCTTATGGGCAGCGGGTGTGAAGCAGCCGAAGAGGCTGTCGAGCGAATGGTTGCGCAGGGAGATGAGGTAGGACTCGTAAAGGTACGGCTATTCAGACCATTTTGCATCCAAAGTTTTCTAGGATGTTTGCCATCTTCAACGGAATGTATGGCAGTCCTAGACCGTACTAAGGAACCTGGAGCAGTGGGAGAACCATTGTATGAAGAAGTCGTATGCGCACTGAGTGAATCCGAAGGCCGAAATGTTCGCCGAATAATTGGAGGTCGGTATGGCCTTTCGAGCAAGGAATTCACGCCGGCCATGGTGAAAGCAGTATTTAGAGAGCTCGAAAAAGAAGCCCCCAAGCGGCATTTCACAATTGGAATTCACGACGATGTGACAGGTCTAAGTCTTCCTTGGGAACCCGATGATTGGCAGGAAGATGAGTGTGTGACTACCGCAGTTTTCTATGGTCTCGGTAGTGATGGTACGGTCAGCGCTAATAAGAATTCAGTGAAGATCGTGGGTGAGGAAACGGAATTACATGCTCAAGGCTATTTTGTTTACGATTCCAAGAAATCGGGTGCCATTACGATTTCCCACCTGCGATTCAGCCCAAAGCCAATTCGTTCGACCTACTTGGTGCGGCAAGCTCGATTTGTCGCCTGCCATCAATTCGAGTTTTTGCGGAAGATTCGCGTATTAGATATAGCGGCTCCGGGCGCCACGTTCTTACTCAATAGCCCATACAGCGCTGCTGACGTCTGGGATTATCTTCCCCGCGATGTGCAGCAGACGATCGTCGATAAAGGGCTTAATGTTTACGTAGTTGATGCACAGTCACTGGCTCGCCAAGCTGGTATGCCAGGCCGAATTAACACGATCATGCAGACCTGTTTCTTCGCCCTGATAGGTGTGCTGCCCACGGACGTGGCCATTGGCAAAATCAAGTCGGCTATCGAAAAAACATATACCAAACGCGGGCGTTCGGTCATCGACAAGAATTTTGAGGCAGTCGACGCGGCATTAGCTGGATTACAACCAGTGGTAGTG
Organism: Planctomycetales bacterium; assembly: GCA_020427005.1. GTDB lineage: Bacteria > Planctomycetota > Planctomycetia > Pirellulales > Pirellulaceae > Aureliella. Next base: position 7,316 of record JAGQOY010000173.1, on the reverse strand, counting down.
CCGGACACGGTAACTAGCCAACTTGAGATGGTACCTGCGGTAACAGCCAATGCGCCGGAATTTGAACAGCGAGTCACAGCTGCTATCTTGTCCGGGCATGGGGACTTGTTACCGGTTAGCGCTTTTCCCATAGACGGTACGTTTCCAAGTGGCACAGCTCGGTATGAAAAGCGAAATATTGCTGAGCAGATCCCGGTTTGGGAAGCCGATATTTGCATCGAATGTGGATTATGTGCTCTAGTCTGTCCCCATGCAGCCATACGTACGAAGCGTTTTGATTCCAGCAGACTGGAGCAGGCCCCAGCAGGTTTTGTCGGTCGGAACAAACCCGGAAGCGATAGCCATCTTGGCGAAGCACTCGTCATACAGGTTTCACCGGAGGACTGCACAGGATGCGGTGTGTGTGTCGACATTTGCCCTGCCAAGGACAAGGAAGTTGCTCGGCGCAAGGCCATCAATATGCTTGACAAGCGTGAGCATTTAGAACAACAAAAGACCTACTTCCAGTTTGTAGATGAATTGCCCGACGTGGATCGTTCTCAGGTCAAAGCAGATACGGTTAAAGGATCACAGCTCCTACTGCCCCTTTTCGAATACTCTGGGGCTTGTGCAGGCTGTGGTGAAACACCCTATTTGAAACTTATGTCGCAATTGTTTGGCGATCGTGCCGTGATTGCCAACGCAACAGGGTGTTCGTCGATTTATGGTGGCAATCTGCCCACGACACCTTGGTCGGTTGATCGACAAGGTCGAGGTCCGGCGTGGGCCAATTCGCTGTTTGAGGACAATGCAGAGTTTGGCTTAGGACTGCGACTGGCGCTAAACACGAAACGCGAGCGGGCAGAGTATCTATTGCGGCAAGTTGCTCCACGATTGGATGGACAACTGGTTCAATCAGTTTTCGAGGTCTTGGAACAAACTCATTTCGATTATTCCGCACGCCGTAGTCAGCTCGATGAGGTTTCCAATGCCTTGCAGCAAGTACAGCATGAATACGCTACCGAATTGCGGTCACTATTGGTGAATCTTGTGCCGCGCAGTATGTGGATCGTAGGGGGAGATGGCTGGGCCTTTGATATTGGCTTCGGCGGTTTGGATCATGTGATCGCCTCGCGACACAATGTGAATATCATTGTCCTCGACACGGGTGTGTACTCGAACACGGGCGGCCAAGCTTCTAAGGCTACGCCACGCGCCGCTTCGGCCAAGTTTGCGTCAAACGGTCGTAGCGTACAACGCAAGGACCTCGGAATGCTGGCTGTGTCGTACGGTGGGGTTTATGTCGCACAAGTAGCCTTAGGGGCCAACCCTGCTCAGTGTGTGCGCGCCTTTCACGAAGCCGAGTCTTTTGACGGACCATCGCTAATCTTGGCATACAGTCAGTGTATTGCGCATGGAATCGATATGACTACTGGCATGAGTCATCAAAAAGATTTAGTTAAAAGTGGCTTCTGGCCGTTATACAGGTACGATCCACGAGAGGCACATGATGGCGGTCATCCTTTCCACCTAGATAGTCGCAAGCCATCTATCCCGTTCAAAGAAGTGGCTGCAAAAGAAGCTCGTTTTGCAATGCTCATGCGTTCCAACCCAGAACGCGCCAAGCGGTTGCTCGACCTAGCCCAGCGCGACATCAATGAAACATGGCATTACTACGAACAGCTTGCAGGTGTTGAGCGAGAGTATTCGGATTTGGCCACGGTATGACAACTAACAGGGCGATGAAAAGTAACCCGAAGCGTCAGCGAGGGAATGTGCCCAGCCACTCGCTGACGCTTCGGGTTACTAGTCATCCACAGAATATTGTAAATCGACTTTTTCAGCAGCCTGCTAATGCGATTTGCAATGGCGTGTAGCTGGCACGCTTGACAATTCCATTGTTCGAGCGTGCTATCGCAGAAGTTAACCGATAGATGCCGTAGAAGAACGATTCCCACCACGAATATAATGCGGGTTATCACATGGACCTCACCACTAAGTACTTGGGATTAGACCTGGAAAGTCCTTTTGTAGTTTCCGCTTGTCCCATATCCAACTCGATCGACAATTTGAAACGCTTGCGAGAACATGGTGCCGCAGCCGCTGTGTTGCCCTCATTATTTGAGGAACAGATCGAACACGACGAAATGGAAATTACTCGGTTACTTGATCTATGGGCACTTTCCTCCCCCGAATCCGGTTCCTACATGCCCGAATTGGATTCCTACAATACCGGCCCATATCGCTACTTGGAATTCATTGGCGAGGCACGCGAATCGGTAGATATGCCCATCATAGCCAGTCTCAATGGTTCGACTCTTGGGGGTTGGCTTCAATATGCAGGGCTGATTGAGTCAGCAGGTGCCGATGCCATTGAACTGAATCTCTATCAGGTACCCATTGCTGCGGACAACGATGCGGCTCAGGTTGAGCAACAATTGGTCGAACTGGTACGTGTGGTCTGTGAGAACGTCAAGATTCCAGTTGCAGTTAAAATTGGCACCAGTTTCTCATCCCTTCCAAATTTGACAAAGCAATTCGTGGCTGCAGGAGCCAAAGGCATCGTCTTATTCAATCGTTTTTTTGCGCCCGACTTGGATTTGGAGACTTTAAAATATAAGCCGGTACTGGATCCCAGTAGTCAGCAGGAATTGAGAAATGCCATTAGATGGATCGCAATTTTGCGCGACCAATTGTCGTGCTCGTTGGCAGCCACAGGGGGCATTCGTGATCCGTACGATGCAATCAAAGCTCTGCTGGCAGGGGCCGACGTGGTAGCTTGTGCGTCGGTTTTACTGGGCGAAGGTCCACGTGCGGCGAGGGAAATTGTGCAGGGTATCCGGCAATGGATGGAGGAGCATCAATACGAATCGGTCCAGCAGCTCAAGGGTAGCCTGAGTCTTAAGAATTGCCCAAATCCAGAAAGTCTTCGCCGTGGTAATTACATGAGTACCCTTGTTTCATACACGCCAGAAACGCTTTGAACGGTACAGTGCATTATTGTGGGTGGATCCGTGATACCCGGGGCTTTACGGCGGCAAAGTAAGGGGCGTGTTCGGCCACCGGGAGGGTTAAACCTGGTCGATATGTAAGGAATGAGCGGCTTACGGCATCTCGCTTTGCACTTGCTTTTTCGTCCAGTGAAAGAACAGAATAGGTGAAACAGGTTATACTGGAATGACCTTAGTTTCGGTCGGTAGGGCAAAACTGTGCTCGATGATTGAAGCGCCAACTCCCACCGACCCCACTCCCCTTCCCCGCATGGAGCCTGAATATGCTTACGATTTCAGGTTGGCCCCGTCGTTTCTGTGATGGCAAAAGCCGACGTAGCTTTCTGTCCATCGGTGGCTTTGCCTTCGGTTCACACCTGCTAGGTCTAGCGGATATATTGCGGGCCGAGGCTAGCCAAACGGCGAATCATCAAGCAGCCCGTAGTTCGACTGGCCTGGGACATAAGGCCATTATCAATGTCTTCTTGGCCGGCGGACCACCTCATCAAGACATGTGGGAAATAAAAACGGAAGCCCCGAGCGAGATCCGCGGCGAGTTTCGACCGATCGCTACCAGCGTGCCAGGCATCCAAATTTGTGAAGTCTTTCCGAAGCTGGCCGGCCTGATGAACAAATCAGCAGTTATCCGCTCGGTGGTTGGGTGTCGCGACAGGCATGAATCGCATCAATGTATGAGCGGTTGGGTGGCGACGGACTTACCAGCACTTGGTGGCCGGCCATCCATCGGAGCGGCACTCTCGAAACTGCAAGGGGCAGTTGATCCGTCCGTACCACCTTTCGTTGGCTTGGCTGCACGTACGCAACACGTGCCATGGTCTGACTCGGGTGCAGCCGGCTTTTTGGGAAATAGTTTCTCTCCCTTTAAGCCCGATGGCCCTGGGCTCGAAAATATGAAACTAAACGACATTTCGTTAGATCGTTTGCAAGATCGACGGAAGTTGTTGGCCAGTCTCGATACCATGCGCAGAGATATCGATACCAGCGGTGCGATGGAGGCTATGGATGCGTTTGGCCAACGCGCCTTCGACGTCTTAACCAGCAGTCGATTGTTGGATGCACTGGACTTATCAAAAGAAGACCCGGAATTGTTGTCTCGCTATGGTGACGGCAAACCATACAAGTACCAATACGACGGTGCGCCAACTTGCAATGACCATTTGCTAATCGCTAGACGATTGGTCGAAGCCGGAGCCCGCTGCGTGACTCTGAGCTTTGGACGTTGGGATAGTCACGGTCAGAATTTCGATCTAGTGCGAGACCATGGCGCCAAGCTCGATCAGTGTCTAAGCGCCTTGATCGAAGATTTGGACCAGCGAGGAATTCTGGACGATGTGACCGTTATTGCATGGGGCGAATTCGGGCGGACTCCCAAGATTAACGACGGGGCGGGAAGAGATCATTGGTCCAAAGTAAGCTGCGCCTTCCTGGCGGGTGGTGGAATTCGAGCTGGTCAAGCCATTGGAGCAACCAATAGGTTTGGTGAATATGCAACCGAGAGACCAGTCGAAGTGCAAGAGGTTATTGCCACACTGTATCACAACTTGGGAATCGACACGCATACTGCGACGATTGCCGATTCGACCGGCAGACCTCAGTATCTGGTGGAAGCTGGTCCCATTGCAGAATTGATTTAAGTGATGGGGCATCATTCATGTTGAGAATCGAACACAAACTGCGAACATGCCCAGTTGGCTTGGCCTCAGTCCTAAGTGTCCTAGGATTGCTCCTGGCTGACATCGGCCCACTCGGCGCACAGCAATTGGTTTTCGAACCCCTAGATTCATCGGCTACGGTCGATCAAGAATCCATTGCTTCGGACGCCGCTCTCCCTGTATTCCAGCTCATCGGGTCAGACGCTCGATTGCAATTGCAAGTCATGAGTCGAGCTGCAGCGAACAACGTCAGTGATCAAACTCGAGCAGTCAGCTATGACATATCTCCGGCAAACATCATAGAGGTCGATTCTTCCGGGTACGTCCGACCTTTGGCTGATGGCCGAGCGACAATCGAAGCGACTAATGCGAATTCGGAAGCTAGTTGCAGCTGTGTGATTGTCGTCACTGGAATGAAGGCAGAGCCCCAGATAAGCTTTAATAACCAAGTAATTCCAGTTTTTACCAAGCTGGGATGTAATGGCGGTGGGTGCCACGGGAAAGCGTCCGGTCAAGCCGGATTTAAGCTATCTCTATTGGGTTTTGAACCGCAAGATGACTATGTCCATTTGATAAGCGAATCACGTGGTAGACGGTTGTTTCCGGCGGCAGCAGATGAAAGTTTGCTCTTGAAAAAGGCTGTTAACTTAAGTTCACATGGCGGTGGGCAGCGAACCGATATGGCGAGCGACGAATACGAACTTATGCGACGTTGGATTGCCATGGGCATGCCCGCAGGACCGGCCCACGAACGATCAGTCGATCGCATTGAATTGCAACCCAGCCAAAGATTCCTGACTCCTGGTGCCACGCAACAACTGCGTGTGCTGGTGTATTATTCCGATGGTAGCTTCGAGGATGTGACGCGCCGTGCACAGTTTGAGTCCAATAACACCTTGCAAGGGACAGTGTCAGCCTCAGGGTTGGTTTCGCTATCCCAGCAGCCCGGTGATGTGGCTGTTATGGCTCGGTATCAAGGTCAGGTAGCAGTCTTTCGAGCTAGTGTACCTTTGGGTGTCGAAGTTGCCGTCTGGCCCGAACCAATTAACTTGGTGGACGAATGGGTGCTTCAGAAGCTGAAGGGTTTGGGAATTCCTACCAGTTCAGAGTGCGATGACTACACATTTATACGTCGGGCCACCTTGGATATCACCGGTCGCTTACCACTTGAACATGAAATTCAGCAGTTTGTGTCCGACGAACGTCCGGACAAACATGCGCTGCTAGTAGACCGCTTATTGGATTCACCGGCTTACGGAGAATTTTTTGCAAAGAAGTGGAGTGCCATCCTCCGTAATAAACGCGATAACTCGGGCGAGCAGTTTGGTTCGTATGCTTTCTACGATTGGCTAAAACAATCACTCAATGGCAACGTGCCGTACGATCAATGGGTGAGCCAAATTCTGACGGCCTCAGGTTCCTCAGTTAATAGTCCACCTGTAGCCTGGTTGCGTGAAGTGAACAATACCGAGTCACGGGTCGAGGATGCGGCTCAGTTATTTCTAGGGCAACGCTTGCAATGTGCGCGTTGTCATCATCATCCATTTGAGAAATGGAGCCAAAAAGATTACTTCCAATTTGCCGCGTTCTTTTCCACGGTTTCTCGCAAGGAAGGGCCGACGCCAGAAGAGCCCATGTTTGTTTCCCGAGTCGCCAGACCCTCAGCGCGGCACCCCAAGACAGGAGAAGAGCTTCCGCCCGCCGGTTTGGATGGTCCGGATCTGGACGTAGCCCCAGCGCAAGACCCAAGGCAATACTTGGCGGATTGGATGTCGAGTAAGGATAACCCTTTTTTTGCTCGCACCCTGGTCAACCGGTATTGGAAACACTTCATGGCCGTGGGATTGGTCGAGCCTGAGGACGATATGAGGGTCACCAACCCAGCGACCAATCCCGAGTTACTCGACTCTCTGGCGCGACAATTCGTTGAATCAGGGTTTGACCTGAAACAACTGGTTCGGGAAATATGCAATTCGCGAGTGTATCGTCTAAGCTCCGATGCCGGGCCAAATAATGTGAGCGATACCAGCTGTTACTCGCGCTATTATCCGAAGCGACTTCAGGCCGAAGTCATATTGGATGCGATCGATGATGTCATGCACACGACCACGGATTTCGATGGGTTGCCCAAGTCAGCCAGAGCCGTTGGCCTGCCGGATACAAGTTTCAGTTCGTATTTTCTTGACGTTTTCGGTAAGCCCAATTCGACGACAGCTTGTGAATGCGAACGGATGCAAGAAGCCACGCTAGCTCAAAGTCTTCACTTGCTGAATTCCAAACAAATACAAGCCAAACTGACGGACGCACAAGCCCGACCGGCTGAAATGGCTGTCAACAGCGACTCCATTTCCGATGTCGTTTCCAGCTTGTATCTTAGTGCACTTTGTCGCCCGGCCAGCGATGCCGAGATCCGCACTGCGGCAGACTATGTAAATTCCAAGCCCGACCGAAAGCAAGCCATGGAGGACTTAGTGTGGGCCTTGGTCAACAGCAAGGAATTTCTTTTCAATCACTAGGTCTGGATCTAAAAAGTACGTCACGCGATCCGAGCGGGACGTTGAGCAACCCTTGCTTCTCCAAAAACTTACCTTCCCAAGTTGGCTCGTTATACAACACAAATCTTTGTTTTGCTTGCATTTTCGGGGCGAACATTGACGGATGGGGCACTGGACTT
>JAGQOY010000172.1 GCA_020427005.1 Planctomycetales bacterium | reverse complement strand
TCGGCTAGTTGGGGGCAAAGCATACCAGACGATATTTTTTTAAACAACGTATTGCCCTACGCGAATGTAAATGAACGACGCGACAATGTGCGTGCGCAGCTTCGCGAGAAGTTCTGGCCGCAAATCAGCGACTGCGAATCGATTTCATTAGCCGCTGCGCGTTTGAATCAAAAGGTTTTTACGCAATTGTCGGTCAAATATTCGACTCAGCGGCGGAGGGCCGATCAGGGACCAGCGGAATCCATGGAAAGCGGACTGGCATCTTGTACGGGGCTATCGATTCTACTAATCGATGCTTGTCGCGCATGCGGCATTCCGGCTCGATTTGTAGGTACACCCATGTGGTCCGACAATAGCGGTAACCACTCGTGGGTGGAAATTTGGGATGACGGCTGGCATTTTACTGGAGCTGCGGAACCAACGGGAGATGATTTGGACAAGGGCTGGTTTACTGGCAAGGCTTCGCAGCAAAAATCCGGGGATCCACGCTACGGTATTTTCGCCGTTAGTTTTCGACGCACTCCGATCCCGTTTCCTCTTGCATGGTCCCGGCGCGCAGCCACGGAATGGGAGGTGTTTGCGGAAGACGTTACCCTACGATACGCAGATTCAAGCTCTCGAAAAAAGCCAGGCATGGTCGAACTGCAATTCAAAGCAGTGCAAACCAAGGGGGATCGCTGTGTAGCAAATCTAATTGTTCGCGACGCTCAGGGCCGCGTTGTCTTTCGTGGCCAAACTCATGATGAGTCGCACGACGCTAACGACCATCTAACCGCCAGTTTAAAACCAGGCACTTATTCCGTCGAATGGAAAACGGATACAGGTACACTCTCAAGAGCGATCCAAGTGACCTCTGAGAACCAACTGGTAACGCTACAAGATTCGCCTGACAGTCAGAAATCGGAACCGGCTTCCGCAGCTGGCACTCCGGGCGCCAGTGAACCGAGCGAGTTGCAGGATCCGCCGTCATCCTCACCCGACAGCAGTCAGGTACTCGAACACTTGGAAGCGTTTCTGGAGTCCTGCGAGGGAGAATTCGAAAGGATACTTGAGCAACCATTTGCAAGTGAGCCTTTGAGTCGTTCCCAGGCTGAGAAGGCAATAGGGTTGATGAACACGGCATTGAGCGATCATCTGCGCAAGACTCGGCGCGAGGAATTTGAAAGTCGCATTATTAAGATCGGTGACTTGGAGATGAATTTCGATTTGCGCACGTTCGGTGAGGCTCCCGCGGGAGGACATAGTCTATATATTTCGATGCATGGAGGTGGGAATGCGCCTGCGCGAGTCAACGATCGGCAATGGGAGAATCAAAAGCGATTGTACGAACTTGAAGAGGGGATTTACATTGCGCCGCGGGCGCCGACGAATACCTGGAATCTCTGGCATGAAGCTCACATCGATGGATTCTTTACGCGACTGATACAGGACGCGATGTTGTTCGAAGGAATTGACCCCAATCGCGTTTACATTACGGGATATTCGGCTGGTGGAGACGGCGTGTTTCAATTAGCGCCTCGCATGGCGGACCAGTTGGCCGCTGCAGCCATGATGGCGGGGCATCCTAACGAGACGCGTCCGGAAGGATTGAGAAATTTGCCTTTTACGTTACATATGGGAGGCGAGGATTCGGCGTATCACCGTAACGAAAAAGCCCGAGAATGGAAAACCATGCTAGCTGACTTGCGCGCCAAGGATCCAGGGGGGTACGAACATTGGGTCGAAATACATGAAGGCAAACCGCACTGGATGGATGGGCAGGATGCCGAAGGCGTGCGTTGGCTAGCTCAATTTACTCGCAATATGATTCCCCAGCGAGTCGTATGGATTCAGGACGATGTTTTACACAGGCGATTCTATTGGTTAGCGGTAGAGGATTCTTCAGCCAAGGCACGGTCAGAAGTCACAGCCTCTCGTGCAGGGAATCAAGTTACCATTGAGTCCTGCAGTTTGCCGGAAATTCGGCTTCTATTACGGGACGATATGGTGGATCTAGATCAAGATGTGGAAGTGATCCGCAGTGGCCAACGGCTGTATTTGGGTAAAGTTCCACGTACGGTTCGGGCGATTGCGCAAACATTGATTGATCGTGGAGACGCAACAGCTGTGTTTACAGCAACGTTGCCCATCCAGTTGCCTGAGTAAGAACTGTACGTCGGATTCCAATAGAAAAGTTTGCGGATCCCAAATACCACCAAGTTACTCAATAGTTGGCTGGTTCAGCGGACGGATCGGTGGATTTGCTAACTAATCTTAGATGGCGTTCGATGGCCGCTTCGATGAAGCCGGCGAATAGTGGGTGTGCCTTTGTTGGTTTGGATTTGAATTCGGGATGGAATTGAACTGCCACGAACCATGGGTGGTCAGGAAGCTCGACTATTTCAACCAACTTGCCATCCGGGCTTGAACCGGCAATACGCATACCGTGTGCTTCAAAACGCGGGCGGTACTGATTGTTGAATTCATACCGATGGCGGTGTCGTTCGGCAATTTCTGATGTGCCGTAAGCCAGTATCGATCGTGAATCGGGATGTAACGAAGCCTGTTGACTTCCTAGTCGCATCGTGCCGCCGACTTGTGTTACTTTGCGTTGTTCATCGAGCAAGCAAATGACGGGATCGGTGGTGTTCTTATCGAATTCTGATGAATGAGCTCGCTGGAGCCCAATGACATTCCTGCCGAATTCTATGACAGCGCATTGCATTCCGAGGCAGATCCCAAAAAACGGAACACCTCGCTCGCGAGCGTAGCGAATGGCCTGGACCTTACCCTCTACACCTCGTTCGCCAAAGCCGCCGGGTACCAAGATACCGTCGTAACCTGACAGCAGACATTCCGGACCCTCATTTTCGATATCGGCGCTTTGGATGCGCCCGATTCGAATCTGAGCATGATGGTGAATACCAGCGTGATCGAGTGATTCGTAGATCGACTTATAAGCATCCTTGTGTTCAGCATATTTGCCAACGACTGCGATGCTGATCTCGTGCTTGGGATTACGCAAGCGGTGGAGAACTTCATTGATTGGCTCAAGGTTGGGTGACTGTGTAGTTAATCCCAAGCGTTTGACGATGATTTCATCCAAGCCGTTGGAGACCAGGCTTAGAGGAACTTCATAAATTGAAAAATCCTTATCGCGTTCTTCAATGACTGCTTGTGGTGCCAGATTGCAGAACAGGGCGATTTTCTCGCGTTCGTCTCGAGAAATGGGTTTCTCGCTGCGACAAATTAAGATGTCAGGCTGGATACCGATCTGTCGCAGCTGGCCAACGGAATGCTGGGTTGGCTTGGTCTTTAGTTCGCCTGCAGCCTTGAGGTAGGGCACTAGTGTTAGGTGAATGAATAAGCAATTTTCTTTTCCGGCGATCAACGGATATTGCCGAATCGCTTCTAGGAATGGTAGGCTCTCGATGTCACCAACCGTTCCCCCAATCTCCGTGATTACCACATCCACATCCTGTTCGCCGACTTTCTTGATCACACTTTTGATTTCGTCGGTGATATGGGGAATAACCTGAACGGTCTTACCTAGGAAGAGGCCTTTACGTTCCTTTTCGATGACAGAAAGATAGATTTGTCCGGTGGTGTAATTGCAATCTCGGGTCAATGGGCTGTGCGTAAATCGCTCGTAGTGACCAAGATCCAAATCAGTTTCGCTGCCATCATCCAGAACGTAGACTTCGCCGTGTTGATAGGGGCTCATCGTCCCGGGGTCGACGTTGATGTACGGATCGAGCTTCTGCATCCGCACTTTCAATCCCCGAGCTTCCAGCAACATACCAATGGAAGCGCTCGTTAGTCCCTTTCCAATGGAGCTTACTACTCCGCCTGTCATGAAGATGTGTTTTGTCATTGCGGTTCCAAAAACCGAGAAATGTCTGAGTGTTTTTTGCAGGCTGGACCACTTGTGCCAGGGGGCCACTCAGATCTTATCTTGTTCGTCTAGACTCGCAATGGTACGGGTGAAAACCATTTGCTTGCAAAAGTATTTAAGAAAAACGACATGGAACTGAGGCTTGGGAAACGCTAATGTTCAGCATTTGGGAGGAAGTCCCAATTTCTGAGCCAAATTTCAGGGTCCGTGATGCTTAGAATCGTCTCCATTCTACGTGCCGCTCATTGCCGCAGCACTCACCATTATTTCGCGGTGGATGGACTGTCGCATGTGCAAAGTGATCGTGGGCAACGACTGGCCTTGATCCTTCTGAAATACCACGATCAATATTTGCAGGGGGCCAAGGCACCCGATACCGAATTTCGAGATTTCAAAAATCACGTTTTTCACGTGAATGATAATGGATGGGGAGGGGCGGTTGAGGCTTGTGTAAAGTGGTACCAAATAACATTGGACCAACTAAATCGGGGGAATTGGAGAAAGGCTGCTTACGCTTGTGGAGTACTTAGTCATTACTTCACGGACCCGATGATGCCGCTTCACACAGGTCAGAGTGAACGTGAAGGGCAGATTCATCGTCCCATGGAGTGGAGCATCTGCAAGGCCTACGATGAAATTTGGCGTTTGAGTCACAGTCAAACAATGACTGCTGAGTTGCCTCCAGTTGCCGAAGCTGACTGGCTTTCCCATAGTGTCCGGCAAGGCGCTGTTTTAGCTCATTCGTTTTATGATAGCCTGATAGATGGGTATCAGCTTGAAATTGGCTGCCAAGATCCGCCAGCAGGCCTCGACCCAGCCGCCAAGCAAATCTTGGCGATCCTGTTTCGGGCTGTGCTGAGCAGATGGGGGCAAGTACTCGACCGAGTGGCGGAGGAATCCGTGGCCAACCTGCCGACAGTGAATCTCAACTTAACAACCTTGCTAGCCACTATTGACATTCCGCTGGCCTGGGTTGTTGGCAAGATCTCGGATCTCTCCGAGCGACATGCGGTTCGCCAATTGTTGAGAGAGTACCAACACACCGGAAGCGTTACGCGACACTTGCCAAGTGAGGTTCTCGCCGTTCAGGCCGCCAAGCACGTGCGTCCGGTAACCACTGAGGCGAGCGACGCCGCGCCCATGGACGAGATGGTGGTCATCCTCGAGCAGTCATCTAATGCTGACAGAGAGATGATAAGCGAATCTCCAGTTTCTCCCTCGTCCGATCTGTTATCAGTCGTCGATGACGCCACAAGTACCAACGACCAGCCCAATTCGACAAAGGAAGATTTGGAGCAACCTGACGTAGCTTCTGTCGACGATGACGAATCGATTGTTGTGAGCCCAGCTGTTCCGCCTCTACCGGTGTCACTCTCTCGACTGAATATTACATCGAATATCGTCGACGCCCCTTCAATCGGAGAGAAGACTGCAGAGCGTTTGAGAGAGGTGGGGGTGATGACAGTAGGGGATCTGCTGTCGGCAGATGCGGATACACTGTCACAGAAATTGGGCACGAATTGGATTACAGCTGAGCTAGTCGAAATTTGGCAGCATCAAGCTAAATTAGTTTGCGATGTCCCAGCCCTATGTGGTTATAAATCGCAACTATTGGTGGCGGCTGGCTGTCGCGCGAAAAGTCAGTTGGCACTCAGTCGCCCGGCGACGTTACATGGTCAGGTTATTCAAGTCTGTCAGAGTGAAAATGGCAAGCGCATCTTGCGTAGTGCCAAATTACCCACTCTCGATGATATCACTCAGTGGATCGATTCGGCTCGCAGCACTCTCTCCCGTTCGGCCGCGTGATTTTTGAGCAGCACGACTTAGTATCATATTTCTCATATACCGCAGATTGATAATCAGCTTTTACGTCGTTTGAATAGTGCCATTGTCGTCGCTTCGAGACTGCGATATGGAAGGTGCCATGTTCCCTCGGACTTACGTCCGAGGCTTCAATCTGTCGTCGCTCCGCGACTACCCAGGGTGTTGGTACCAAGATGAATAGTGCCGTAGGCACGGCATGTTCTAGCCTCGGACGTAAGTCCGAGGTCATTAGGCAACCGTCACAAGAGTCGCGAAGCGACGGCATATGTGCCTCGTGTTGTGCGATGGAAGGAAACTCAGCGTCCATGTCGAGGAGCTTTGCGTCCTCGTGTTTGTGTAGAACTGATGTAATGTGGCCCAGTAGTGCTCGTTTGTTGTTGCGCTTATATGGGTAATTGGCTCGATCTGTGGGACATCTGTCGTCGCTCCGCGACTACCCAGCGTGGTGGACGGAAAAACACAAAGGTGAAAGCCTACAGCAAAGCTGGAGGTCATGAACCCTTGCGATTTTCTTTTGGCTGGTTTGAAGGCACACAGGCCAAGGAAAATATGAAATAATGGGCAGCTTCTCGGTGTTGTAACCAACCAATACATAGCGGGCCAATCCCCATTCCTCCGGGGCTGACTTTCAAGATTTGGAAATCTATTATGCGTAAGAACCACTTCCTCATGTACTTTTTTCTATTACTCTCACTGACGATTGCAGGTGTGGGGTGTAACCCAAAGTCCCAGAGCTCTGGGGGTTCCAGCAATGGAAACTTGAGGATTGCGGTGATCCCCAAGGGTACGAGTCATCAATTTTGGAAATCGGTCCATGCGGGGGCACTCAGGGCAGCTGAGGAACTCGGTGGAGTGGAGATATTGTGGAAGGGACCGGAGACCGAGGCGGACACGGCGGGACAAATTTCGGTAGTAAAGAACTTTATCACGAACCAAGTCGATGGAATTTGTTTAGCACCCAATCACTCTCAAGCTTTGGTCGACGTTACCGCAGAGGCCAATGCTGTTGGCATCCCTGTGGTTGTGTTTGATAGTGGTTTGGGTGACGGCGCAGATATTGTCAGCTATGTCGCGACGGACAATTACCATGGAGGGCAACTAGCGGCTGAAACCTTGGCGGAAGCAATTGGGCATGAAGGGAAAGTCGTTTTGTTGCGATATAAGGAAGGAAGTGAAAGTACCGAACAGAGAGAAAAAGGTTTTTTGGATGCACTTAGCAAGGAATCCAGAATCGAAGTACTTTCGTCCGATCAATACGCAGGTACAACGACCCAAGAGGCCATGGAAAAGGCCACCCAATTGCTAAACAAATATCGAGATCAGGTTAACGGTATCTTTGCTGTCTGTGAGCCGAATTGCAACGGAACCTTGGAAGCACTAACTCAGACAGGTTTGGCAGGAAAGGTCAAGTTTGTGGCCTTTGATCCGAGCGATCGCCTGATTCAGGGAATCAGCGATGGTTCGGTGTCGGGAATCGTGCTACAGGATCCTTACGAGATGGGGCGACAGAGCGTTCGAGCGGTAGTTGAACACATCAAAAAACAAGAAGTCAAATCTGTGATTTCGACCGGAGAATACGTAGCCACTGCGAGCAATCAGTCCACGGACCCATTTACACGCTTACTAAATCCCGAACAGGCTGACTGATAGAAACGGGCCACACGGATCGAAAGAAAGTTGCTGGCGAGAACTGACGTTTCGACAAGACCCGCCTGTCATTCATCGACTGTTTTCCCAGCCTTTTATTATAGATCTCAGAATGTCGGGCACTGAACCAACTAGCGAACCTCACTTGCAAATGCAACAGATCAGCAAACGGTTTGGTGCTACGCAAGCGCTTTTGAAAGTGTCTTTAAATGCTTTCAACGGTCAGGTCCTAGCGCTCATCGGCGAAAACGGAGCTGGCAAGAGCACGTTGATGAAAGTGCTTAGCGGTGCTCATGAGCCGGATGAGGGCGAAATGCGATTAGGTGGCGAAGTATTTGCTCCCTCTGGACCCCAGGCAGCAAGAAGAGCAGGTGTCGCTATTGTCTACCAGGAGTTGAACTTGGCGCCTGATTTGTCGGTTGAAGACAACATCATGCTTGGTATGGAACTCAGTCGCTGTGGGTTGGTTCAAAAGAGTCAGCAGCGAAAACAAGTCAAGCTGGCTTTGGATATGCTGGGTCATCCAGAGTTACAACCCACACGTCTGGTAAGGACTTTGTCCGTTGGGGCGCAGCAATTAATAGAAATAGCGCGTGCCCTGGTTTCGGATGCCAGTTTGATCGTATTTGACGAACCCACTAGCTCGCTTCCTGCGCAAGATGTTCAGCGCCTTTTCAGCATCATTCGGCGATTGCAGACACGGGGAATTGCAATCATCTATATCAGTCACTTCTTGGAAGAGATACGTGATATAGCCGACCACTATGTCGTATTACGAGACGGTTCGACTGTTGGAGTTGGCGACCTAAAAACGGTTTCTGATGAGGAAATTGTATCGCTCATGGTGGGCCGAAGCGTCAATACACTGTTTCCGCATGTCGAGCATTCGCCCGGCGATGTATTGCTGGCAGTAGAGGAATTGAAGGGAACACACTTACAAACGCCAGTTAGCTTTGAATTGCGTAGCGGCGAAATATTCGGTTTGTTTGGACTGGTTGGATCGGGGCGGACTGAGCTATTGCGGATGATTTTTGGATTGGATTTTGGGACGGCAAAAAGGCTGGATTTGAGAGGTAGGCCATTACCAAAATCAACGAGCGGAAGAATCGCAGCTGGCCTGGGTCTGGTATCGGAAGATCGGAAGGCCGAAGGCTTGGCTCAAGATATGTCCGTTATTGACAACCTAACACTCAGTCGGTTGACGGCATACAGTCGCTTAGGCTGGTTGGACTTGGGGAAGCGTACCCAAGCAGCCAAGCAGTGGATGCAGCACCTAGAAGTCAAATCCCGTGGTCCAGAGCAGTCCATACGAGATCTTTCGGGAGGAAATCAACAGAAGGTTGCTATAGCTCGAGTGTTGCACCAAGATGCCGATGTGCTGCTACTCGACGAGCCCACGCGAGGAATTGACGTGGGTACGAAGGCAGAAATCTACCGCATGATGGGAGAAATGGCTGCCAGCGGCAAGGGAGTCCTTTTTGTAAGTTCATATTTACCCGAGTTGTTGGCGGTTTGCGACACTATTGGTGTCATGGTACGTGGCAGCCTGAGAGAGGTGCGCCCGCAGACCAAGTGGACTGAGCACGAACTATTAACCGTGGCAGTTGGGTCGGAACTGACAGAAGTGAACTGACACAAGTATAGTATGGGAGAAGACAAAATCGTACTTGAACAGGTGCCCTATGATTTGTTGGCCGTTATGATGAACCCCTTTTTTTGATTTACTAACGATTCCTCTGTCACTGTGAAGCGTTTTTGAAATGGCTGAAGATTCTGACGATGGTTGGCGCAACAGAATTGTCAAGCTTTTGCAGATTTTGGGACCATTATTGGCGTTGGTTGTAGTAGCCATTGGTTTTGCAATTGCCGATCAAATCTGGGGGCAGGGGCGCTTCATTGAGATGAGAAATTTTCGAGTCGTGTTATCTGTCACGGCTCCCGTCGCTGTGGCCGCATTGGGAATGACATTGATAATCATCGCGGGTGGCATCGATCTGTCGGCTGGTACTGCTTCTATGCTGAGTGCTACAGTTTTGGCCTATGCCTTGAGCCATGAGTTTTCCGTTCCGATAGCCATGCTGCTGACCCTGGGCACCGGTGCAATATGTGGTCTTAGTAACGGATTACTGATTGCCATATTGCGAATTCCGCCATTTATCGTGACGCTTGGCACGATGACGATTTTTCTTGGCATAGCCAAACGCTTGGCAGGTGGATCGACGGTCTTTGTGGCTAAAGACCAAATGCCGGGCTGGTTAAGCAATCTTAGCTCTACCATGCCTCCCGACTGGTTGGGTATGGTTCCCAATATTGCCAGTGGAGTTTGGTTTGCATTATTGGTTGCGTGCGTAGTGGCTGCTTTTCTTAGGCTAAGCAAATTTGGTCGACATCTGTTTGCCATCGGTTCTAATGAGGCAACAGCTCGATTGTGTGGAATAAATGTGCCCGTAACGAAAATTTTAATTTACGTACTGGCAGGACTACTGATATCCCTGGCGGGAGTGTATTCACTGTCCATCGTAAAGATGGCCAATCCTGTCGAGGGCATTGGAAGAGAACTAAAATTCATCGCTGCCGTTGTTATCGGCGGAGGCAGCTTGAGCGGTGGCCGAGGATCTGTGCTAGGTACTTTGGCGGGTGCTACTATCATGGGGGTCATTGCCAGTGGGTGTGACCAACTCGGGATTTCCAATTCTACCCAAGACATCATGATTGGCGTGATCATTATTGCGGCCGTAACGCTTGATCAATACCGTAGGCAACGACAAGAGCGAACATAGACGCGAGCAAAATCAGGCCACTCTCGGAGCCAATCGCCGCTGGAACGCATTGCGGAGGCTGTGGAAAAATAGGCGAGCACGCCGGTTAGGTGGCAAGAGAGTGACTCTTGAAAACTGCGAGGGCGGGCATTCTCGGTGTAGGAATTCACTCAACACAGAAAAGATATTTAGATTCTTGATGACATGCTGACGAGCAGCATCAAGTCTTGCGAGAGAAGACTCGTAGGTGTTGGCGCGAAGTACGTCTGTTATCATTGCCGTGGCAGTATCTGGGGCGTGAATGTCGATTGCCAAAAAACTGCCTTCCGGAAATTGATGGTAAGCTTCCGCACCGCCAAAGTAAATTGGATAGCTCCAACCCAAAAAAGCATCTGCAAGTAATTCCGACATAAAGCGGGAAGCTCGGCTAGCTTCGATTACCAAGTGATACTTGTATGGCCAGATAACATCAGCTCTATCGACAAAATGTTCTGGTGCGAGCGCATGATCGCGCGTCAATTTCATGTATCGCGCCGATTGGGAATCGGAATTGGGTACAAGTTGTAAAAAGACGTCAATCTCTGCCCCAAACTGTAAGGCTAATCGATCCACGAATTTTCTAGCGTGCCGCTGCTCGTAGGTCAGTGCGGTACCATCACAAATGACGCTCAACAGTTTTGGTTTGCTCGTCGGTGGATCTAAAGCGGCTAAGTCGGCCATATTGAGGGGGGCACCGTGAGCCAGGCTCTCGTGCAATCCGTACTGCCAAGGTGGATACTGCGGTCGCAGGAGACGTCGCGGATGTCGGATCGTTGAGTCAGGTGTCCACAGAATGCCAAACTGGTTCGTATAAGTTACTGATAGTCGAGAAAGCTCTGAAGCATGAGGCAGAATAAGGACAGTGTTTTTGGAGGGACAAGTTTGGGTCATGGTCTCGGGAAGCGAATCGTAAACGATCCAAGCGTTGACAGGAGAACCATCCCCACAAAAGAGAATCTCATACTCGTCTCTTGCGGCAATCGCTAGTCTTTGCCAATGGTAGGCGGGTAGATCACTGGTAAACAGAACGCGAGACATGCTTCTTCATTGCCACCTCAATTGAGGGAAACGGACAGGGACACTCAGTTCTGGGCGATAAGTGTCGACATAGATCTCTTCGGTATGATTAGATGCCTTTAATTAGGGTTCTATGTTGTTTGCAGCGCAATTATTTCTGAAATGCAAAAAAATGCAACTTGTTTTCAGCCTGCGAGGTCGCTTTCAAGGAACAAATGAAATCCCGTAGTGTTTTCGAAAACCCGTAGCGAAAAGTAGGGAACCCAAAACGGCCAGCCAGCATCCGAAGTTGCATGTGGAAAGAGGACTTTCAAAAGCACCACAAACGGCGGTCTCAATTTGAGAACATTCTTCTCAAATTGTTTCAAAGGTGACGTCAAATTGATCAATCGATCCAACGATCGCCACTTCCTTCGCACAGAAAAAACAAGGAAATACAGGAGTTCAGCTTGTTGTGTTTGTTTTTTGATTTTTTGGCACGCCAATAGCACAACCTTTCTGGCATGATTCAAGCGATCAGAAACTGGGGAGAACGATGATGAAGAAACAATTTTTTAGCTTAGCGATCGTAACGGTAGCATCGCTAAACGTAGCGTTGGGTCAGCAGGGTGGAACAGTCACGACTCCGATCAATAATTGGAGCTATGTTGGTCACTCCAGCACGGCAGCGGAAGGGCTACTGAGGGGACAGGCAGTCGCTTTGCAAGCAATTGGGCAAGCCAACTACCTGCATTCACTGGCAGCTGTGAACTATCAAGAGGCCAATAAGAGAGCCCTGGAGAATAGCAAGCTCTACACACAAGTCGTTATCGAAAAGCGCGAAATGATTAAGCAGCATCGCGACAGGTACGCATCTGTTCCATTGACACGCGAACAACTAGATAGAATTGCTGCCAACTCGGTACCGGATAGGCTTACACCTGAACAAGTTGATCAATCATCTGGCAAATTGGTATGGCCACATATTCTTCGCATGGATGAATACAAGGCTGTTCGAGATCGTATCGATGAACTATTTGTCTCAAGGACTCCCGAAAACAGCGGCAATGGTAGTCCTGTACAACGAGAGCTGGATACTCTCATTGATGCGATGCGAGCCATTTTAAAGGCCAACTCGGACAAGGTAAGCGTTAGCCAATTTGCAGATGCCAATTGGTTTCTCGTAACGCTCGATTATGAAGTCAAGTTTTCGCTGGCTGAACCAACGGTGAGTGTTCCGGCGGTGGCCGAAATTGACACCTCAGCCTCGGATCTAAAGGTAATCAACTAGGCTTCTGAAACTTAGAAGGAATATCAGGCACGCAGGATTGGATTTCTAACCCATTTGAAATAGACATGAGCTCAACGGGATGATTTTACGGGGTGATGCGGTCACCTTACTACTGTCACCGCAATTTGTAACAACTGCGTCTCCCCACCACGGGCGCCTTCTCTTCGGAGGGGGCGCCTTTTTTTGTTTCCAAGCGAATAGATCGATCATTAATTGAGACAATTGGAATTTGCTTGCCAGAAAGTGTGTCGTTCGAATCTATTGGAGCAGACGCGGCAGTTCCGGTCGTTTGTTGCTTTCTGAATACGCATACTGCGTAAAACGGTATATTGGGAGTTGGTGAAAATCTAAGCTAAGTAAGTGTTGTATGTGAAATTGGGGACTCTCTTCAATGAACCGAAGTTTTGCGGTCTGGTTGTGTTGGCTATTTGGGAGTCTATCGCTTTTAGGAGAGGATCGTCCCAACGTAATCCTCTTTATTGCAGATGATGTGAGCTGGGATGATTATGGATGCTATGGGAATACTGCAGCTCGAACGCCCAACATTGACCGTTTGGCAAGTAACGGAATTCGGTTCGATCAAGCTTATTTGACAGCTAGTAGTTGCAGTCCGTCTCGGGCTAGCATCGTGACGGGACGTTATCCTCACAACAATGGGAAGGCGGCCGAATTGCATTTGCCGATTGCCGCAAACCTGCCATGGTTTCCTGAGATTCTCCGCGAATCTGGGTACTATACTGCCCTATCCGGAAAGAACCATATGAGCGTGGATCCCCAACTTGGGAGACAGGCGGGAGCGCGGCCGAAGGCCTTTGATTTGATCGATAGTGGCAATGGTCCAGGAAATAGCGGCGGACATGCTCACTGGGTCCAGATACTGGCGGATCGACCGCAGGAACAACCCTTCTTTTTCTGGTTTGCAGCTCACGACGCCCATCGGGCTTGGGATGCAGACAAGCAGTGGGACGAGAATAAATATGGGCCCATGCATTCACCCCAAACGGTCCGGGTACCGGATTTCTTGGTCGATGACAATGCGACTCGTCTTGATCTAGCATCCTACTACAACGAAGTTACACGCTTTGACTACTACATTGGCCAAGTGGTTACTGAACTAGAGAGGCAAAAACAACTGGATAATACTTTATTGCTTGTGTTAGCTGATAATGGCCGCCCGTTTCCAAGAGCCAAAACCAGATTACATGATTCGGGAATGCGCACCGGTTTGGTGGCTCATTGGCCCAAAGGAATTACGCAAAATGGAATTGCACCCAATCTGGTAAGTGCAATTGATCTGGCTCCCACGATTCTGGCGGCCGCAGGGCTGTCGGCAGTGCCCACCATGCAAGGAGTTGAGCTGCAACCGATCTTTGCCAATCCCGTCGCTCAAGTGCGGCGATATGCGTTTTCTGAACACAACTGGCATGATTATGAAGCGCATGGCCGTAGTGTGCGTGATGGGCATTTTTTGTACATCCAGAACCATCGCCCCAGCGCAGCCTGGCAGGGGCCAGCGGATTCGGTACGTTCTCCAAGTCATCAGGCCTTGCAGGCTCGTCGTGATGCTGGCCAACTTTCGGTTGCCCAGGCAGATATTTTCCTAACACCTAGGCCAACCGAGGAATTGTATTTAGTCGCGGCGGACCCTGATCAATTGCACAATTTGATCGCTGATCCACAGTACGCAAAAGACGCCCAACGCTTGCGCGAGGTATTAGCAACTTGGTCACGTGAAACCGCGGACAGTATACCAGACACGATATCAGGGGACTATTTTGATCGAGAGTCCGGTGACCGACTGAAAATCGAAAATGAGGCCTACCGCGGAACTACTCCAGGTGAAGACCTTGAGGCCTGGAAGGCTAACTCACCTGGTCCACGCTAAATAAACGTGCGCGATTATAATCTTGGATTTGTCACTGGAGGTAAGCCGTGACGCGTGGTCGGCCGGGTCTCGAGTACCCGAGGCCTTACCGTCTTCTGCTCACAGAGCACAATTGTGCAAGGCTTTCTAGGTAGGAAGTGGTTGTTCTGAATTGATCATACAACGATTGAAATACATGCTCCTATGAAGGCCCTCCCGATTGCTATTGTTTATTACGCGCGGCAACAAAGACAAGGCGCAGCCCGTGTAAGGCTTCACTCAAGAATGATGATTCATCGTCGCTTAGGTTCCCCTTGGTCTTTTCTTCTACCATCCCCAACATGTCGATAAAATGTTTGGCATATTCGAAGCTGACAGGTAACGGATTGCCATGCTCATCGGGGATCTGGCCAAGAGCCGCCATAGCTTGAGTGGCTAGTGTGTGTACCAGCAATGGAAAGGAGGCTTCGGGAGGCTGAGGTAAGGCTTCACCGGATGAATTTTTTTCGGCAGCCTGGTCCTGAGGCGATGGAGTGGTTTTAAGCTGTTCCTTTTCCCGCTGGACTTGAGTTTTCCAGTCTTCATCAATGATTAGTTTTGGTTCTTCTGGTTCAGTCATTGTTAGTATTTCCTTGAGGA
>JAGQOY010000171.1 GCA_020427005.1 Planctomycetales bacterium | reverse complement strand
TGTTTGGGATAACTAGCTTTACGTTATACGTTAGTTGCGAGGAGTTTTTGGGAGAATGGGATTGCTGACCTTTAGTATCAATGTGACTCTCGACGGTTGCGTCGATCACTGTGAGGGGATCGCCGACGATGAGACACACGCCTTCTTCACCCGCCTTATGGATCACGCGGGGGCGATGCTGTGGGGCCGAACTACCTACGAGATGATGGAGAGCTACTGGCCAGCGGTAGCGCGAGGCGACGTGGACGCGCCGCCGACAATCCGCGAATGGGCGATCAAACTAGAGGCCAAACCGAAGTATGTGGTGTCATCGACGCGACATGAGTTTCCTTGGACGAATTCTCATCATATCGCCGGTGATATTCGGTCAGGTGTACAAAAACTCAAAGAGGCGACTCCGTCCGGTGTGCTCCTTGGCAGCGGCAAGCTCGCGACGGAACTTGATTGGCTGGATCTGATCGACGAATATGTTTTCCTGGTCCATCCTAGAATTGCGGGTCACGGCCCGACCCTTTATCAGACGGGCCTTCCCAACACGCGAAGGCTCAAATTGGTGTCAGCGAGGCCGCTCCGTAGCGGCGCGGTCGCCATGCACTACCAACGTGAATGCGGCTGACCAAAAAATGTTAGACCGATGCCCCGACGGTCCGTTTTCCGATGGAAGCCATGTTATGCCCGGCGGTTTGGTCAACATTGGCGTCCTTCGGAAAGACTAAAATGAGACTTCATCTCATAACTCTGTTTAGTGCAACTTCATTGACAGCCATTCAGCCGTCCTATCCGAGAAAAGCTAATCAGCAATCTCGAGATAGGGCTCACTTATGCCGGGTTCGTGATTTGCACTCCTGAGTGATAGACCTCAGTCGAAGGTCCGTTGCGTAGTTCTTGCAACACAAATTAGGGATGGCATCCGCCTTAGTCCTCGACCCAACGGAATTGCTGAGTCTGGTCGTATCGAACGGTGCAATCATTCGTTCCGATAGCACCAGGACGACTCGCACCGGAGTCAATCTGACTTGCCAATTCTAGGGTCAGCATTTTTAGCCTATCCGGCAACTCCGTGGCAAGGTTCTTGGCTTCAGCTACATCGTTCGCCAAATTGTACAACTCGGCCACAGTTGGTTTACCTCGCGAAGCCTCTAAGTTGCGATCGCCAAGTTTGTAAACTAACTTCCAATCGTCGCTGCGGTACGCAAACTCGCCAAAGTTGGAATGGTTGATCATGGTTGTTCGCTCAGGAACTGCGCCTTCCTGGCCGGTCGCTGCGGCGAGGAAACTAAAGCTGTCTTGCGCGCACTCACGCGGTAATTCTTTGTCCAGAACCTCCGCGCAGGTTGCGAATAGATCGGTCAAGCAAACCAATTGATCTGAGGACGTGCCTGGGCCGATATGATCCGGCCAACGCACGACCAGCGGCACACGGTGACCACCTTCCCAGACGTCTCCCTTGTGTCCACGATAGGGCCCGCTGGGAGCGTGGCCGGCAGCGACTAATTCGTCCCAGCCTGTGTAATGGGAATGACCATTGTCGGCTGTAAAAATTACAATCGTATTATCGGTCAAGCCTGCGTTGTCGATGGCTTGGAGGACTTGCCCGGTAGACCAATCCGTTTCCATGACGAAATTAGCAATCGGTGCGATACCACTCTTTCCAAGAAAACGCTCCGATGGAACAACAGGTTCGTGAGGCGATGTTTGTGGGAAGTACAGAAAAAACGGCTGATCCTGATCGGCTCGCTGGTGGATGTAGGCAACCGCGCGCTTGGTAAGCTCGGGCAAAATGTTCTCGAATCGCCAGCCAGGCGCCATCGGAGAGCCCTCGAAGCCTTGCGGCATGACCACAAAGCCCTCTTGAGGCTCGTATCGGTATTTTTCCGCCGGTTGCACTGTAACTCGATTGTTTTCAATCCAGCAGAACGGAGGCATATTGGGAAGCACAACCCCAAAATAGTAATCAAACCCACGCGCGGTTGGTCCACCGCCAATCGGTTGCGTGAAATCCCACGAGAGATCCTTTTGAAAATTCCGCAACAGCGGGTGCATAGTTGGTTGTTGGGGCCCAACCCAATCCCAACCCAAATGCCATTTGCCGAAACAAGCCGTTGCATAGCCGTTGTCCCGCAGGAACTGGGGCAAGGTGAGAATGTCAGGGCTGATCAGCGGTGGTTCATAGGCGGCAATAACCCATTCTTGCATCCGTGTGCGCCAGCTGTATCGTCCAGTTAGCAAGCCATATCTTGTAGGCGAGCACACCGCAGACGGACTGTGTGCATCCGTAAAACTCATGCCTTGGCCCACCAGTTTGTCCAAATAAGGCGTTGCGATCATATTTTCAGGGTAGTGGGCTTGGATATCACCTACGCCAAAATCGTCGGCCAAAATGACTACAATGTTCGGTGGCTTGTCGGCTGCACTGGCATTGAAGGATCCACAAAGCCAACAGACGAAAAACAACGTTCGAGAAAGTGCTGTCCATCGCTCCTTCGCCCCGCTTAGGACTCTGGGGAGAGGGCGGCGTGACGGGGAAGAAAACTTGCCAGTTATTTCTCGACCTTTGCAAAGTGCGGAGAACAGAAGGCGTGTGTGTATTTTCATTTCGGTAAGGTTATTTAAAGGGTGAGCATGATGATGATACATCGAATCGTGTTGCTGCTGATCATGGCGTTCGCGATGCTTGCCACAGATCCCGCTTGGGCCAAGCGTCCGAACGTGATCTTCATTCTGACAGATAACCACGGTGCATGGACCTTGGGATGCTATGGTAACCCGGATATCCGCACACCGAACATCGACCGCTTGGCATCGCAAGGCATGTTGTTTCGGCGGGCGATGAGCAGTAATCCAGTCTGCTCGCCAACTCGAGCAACCTATCTTACCGGGCTGTTGCCCTCCCAGCATGGCTTGCATTCATTTCTGGACAATAAATACATGGTGGGACCTGAGGCCTATTATACGCTGAACGAATTCGAAACCTTACCGGAGATACTTCACTCAGAAGGCTATGTTTGTGGACTGACAGGCAAATGGCATCTGGGTGCCAATATGACGCCGCAAGACGGTTTTAGCTATTGGATCACCATGGTTCGTGGCAGTACATCCAATTTTTACGAAGACCCCATCATCTTCAATGGCGAGATCCAGCAGACACCGATGTACATGACGGATCTGTGGACCGAACATGCAATCAAATTCATCGAACAGAACAAGGACAGCGAACAACCGTTTTTTCTGTATCTGCCATACAACGGACCATACTGCTTGGGGCCGATGCTCACCCGGCCAGCCAAGAATCGTCACGCCGAGTACTATCAGGACAAGCCGCTACTGTCCTTTCCCCGAGACACGATCCATCCTTGGCAGCATGCCAACAAGCAGTACCACAACAACATGGTTAGCATTCGCAGAGTGGCGGCGGAAATCAGCGCGATTGATGATGGCGTTGGGGCGGTCATGGAAACGTTGGCCAAGCACGGATTGGACCAGGATACCTTGGTGGTCTTTGCCGGTGATCAAGGGTGGATGGGAGGACAGAACGGCTTCTTCGGCATGGGCGATCATACGAGGCCAATTGGCGCTCATGATTTGATGATGCAGGTGCCGCTGATTATTCGTCATCCCGACAAAGTGGCCATAGGCGAGACCGATATGATGGTGGCCAACTACGATTTGTTGCCGACGCTGTTAGACCACCTGGACCTTGCCCATAGGATGCCGGCTCAGCCAAAATCGCCTGGGCGCAGTTTTGCACCGGCATTGCACGGCGAATCGATGCCGTGGGAAACCAATATGTATTATGAAATGGAGAGTTGCCGGTCGATTCGCACCGAACAATGGAAGTATGTGGCCAGGCGTTCTCCCGACGGTCCATTCGAGCTGTATGACATGCAAGCGGATCCGCACGAGCGTTTCAATTTGTACGGACAAGAAGGCTACCAGCAGATCCAATTGGCGATGGCTCGACAGCTGGACGAATTCTTCGACGAGTACGCCGATCCGCAATATGATATATGGCACGGCGGTCGCAGCAAGGCTACGCGACTGGTTGCACCCGAAGGGCATCCCGACTTCCGATCGCCCCCGCGATAGGCGATTTGGCGGGTACACCGCTTACTTTCAACGTGGCGTTGGAGGGACCTGTAACAACAAGGGCTCCACCCGGATTTTCAGTGCTCAAAGCAAATTGCCTCGCACCACCGGGACGTTCATCGGGTGCGAAGCGGAGATGGCGATGTGTTATGCGCGAGATGACGCGCACGACCCATGCCGACGCACTACACCAGGTGGGCCACAGGGCCGAGGCTGTCGCGCGAGGACGAGCAGATGCAGGCCGAGAGCCAGTCCGCCCACCCGCTGCTTTACTCACTGCAAGGCTTCCGGTATTGAGCCCTGCTCCTGGCGGAGGCCGAGCGCGCCGCGTGGCGTTCGCTGTTGGAGTCCAGCCTTCAGGCTGTTCCGAACAGACTAACGCCTGAACTCCAACAGTCTTGCCACGAAGTCTCCAAGAGCGCGGAGCATGTATTCGAATGGCGAAAGCTGGCGTGGTGGATTCCTGCTCAGGACTTGCTTCTCGACATCGCCCTGGGCCACCTGAGGCTGGGCCGAGCCGCACTCTACGAAGTAGTGTTGGAAAGAAGCATGGGCTTCCAGCGCTTCCATCCGGTGGCGGATCACGTAGGTTGCGCAAATCACGGGCAGGATGCCCGTGCTACTTGGGAAAATCGCGGGGCGGCGGCCATATAACAACGATGTGAACCGGATATGGTTCACCTTTCAGTCTTTCAACGTCGGTTGCACAGGCCGGTATTCCGCAGTACAACTGCTGATCATTGTTTGTTGTTGAAAAAAATTAACGGCGGTGCGTCAGCCGAAAAGACGCAGTGAATTGTCATACAAAGTGATCGTCTCAGAATATGAGTCTCTTCGACACGCCATACGTGAATTCAAAAAATTGTCGCACGAACGATGTCACCGTCGCGATGGGCAACCCCCCCATGCCTACTTTGTGAAGCCCTCTCAGCTTCGACGAATGCGAAAGGGTAACGCGAAGATAATGGCTAGAATGAAATCATGACAATAGCATGGAAGTTACGAAGCACGCAAACGGGCGTTTTCTACATGTTGGTTACCCATCAGGTTCTAATGTCGCTTTCCAATCCCAGATTGGACTTTTCCACAGTACCAATCCAAGAATGATCAACCTTGGACGAACAGGAAGTATCATAGCAGTTTCTCAATCGTGCACGCTTGAGCCCATAATGTTACAAGAAGAAAACTCTCTCGGAAACATCATCGCCGGAACGCTGCTCGGAGGATTGTGCGGAGGTGGGCTAGGACTTGGCGCGTGCATGTTTATCTTTGACGAACCACCTCTTTTCCTCGGTGACACGGTCCTAATCGGCGCTGTACTCTGCGGGACGCTTGGCTATTTCCTCGGTGCCGGATTCATAGAATGGCTGAAAGAAATCTGGTGGTGGTTCTGGTAGCTGAGCATGCTAGTGTTTGTGGTGCGGAAATGACTGGCGTTGACGCGCGCGTCGTGCGTCCCAATTGCCGCTACAGTTCAGAAATGGAGATCGACGATGGAATACGATAAAGACAAGATCGCGGATACCGTACTAGCGTTATTGAGCCTGACGATGCATGACGAATCCGAACTCGGTTGTCGTGCATGGAAAAATCACGATTGGTCCGTCTTAAATCGGTTGCACGAGCGCGGACTCATCGACGATCCGAAGAACAAGAACAAATCGGTCTTGCTGACGCCCGCCGGTGTGCAAAGATCCCGCGCGCTGTTCGACGAACTCTTTTCAACCAGCGACAGGAGTAGCCCGTGAACTGGCTGTGTGGTTACCTACGCAATGTAGTGACCGTTTATACATATGGCCGAACCCTTTCCCGCCACCGGCTGATATGGTAGAAGACACAAGCCAAATGCTGGCGAAGTTCCGAGCACTTGAGAAAGAGATCGCATTTCTCAAGTAGTCTATGCAATTTCCGGGAGTTCGAAAACGATCGCAGATCGTAATTTGCGGTTTGCCTCTCTATGACATTGCTACTGGGTCTGATCCCGAACGACGTCGCAAGGTGCCGCGATTGGATTCGCTGCGTTAGGTGGTTGGGCTCTTGGCATTTGTGCTTGCGGTGGAGGCGCGAATGGCAAAATACGCGTTATCGGCTGCCCAGCAAAATCCAAAAGCGGTTCGATTTTTTCAAACATGGATCCCCGGAATCGAGGACATGATTCGCCAAAAAATGCGGTGACAATGCGAGGTACGTGCACACCAAGAAATGGTTTGATGTTGAACTTGGTGGCAAGTCGCGCCTTTCGAATAAGTCACGACCTCATGCAATATGCGGATTTTTGGGCGGTTGGCAGCCGCGAACATCTCGCCAGTATTCATCAATGACATCTTCGTCGATCTCGACGGCCCCTCCACCAGCCCAATGCCGATCGTGACCACTCTTCTTTGGACCTGATATCCAATATTCCTCGCCAGTTTCAACGTCAAAATAGTTTCCGCTGATCCCTTGGCCTTTGCAGGACTGATATGCTGAACCTTTGTAATAAACGGTACGTCCAGAATTCGAAAAAGTGACTCGACCAATTCGGGCAGGACCGTTATCCCCGTACCCGGTCTTGCGTTCGATGTACATTAGTCGTGTTGTTTTGTCTTCCATGTTAGTTGCTTTGTGTTTGACCATTTTTTTTCTGGAGTTTCTGCAAGGACTACCGGCTTAGCGTGCATCCCAGTTCATGGGTGCTAGCATAAGCGAAATGGCCCTTTCAAACGCTGCGTCGTCGTTTTGCATTGAGCTTCCTTGCCACTTCCGATTTGCACTTCGTGAGCATGAATATCATGGTAGTGAATGAATTCACGATGTTCCAAGACGGAGCCGAGAAGACGCTGTAACAAACCTATTTGCTACTGGTATACTCGGCCACGGTGTGCGGCAGGCCGCTAAGTTGAGATTTGAAAAGTGGACACTCCGTGGACACTGTGTTTGATGTGAGGTGCCCATTGTTCAAATGCCGTATGATTACAATGCAAACAGTTGGCATACTTTCAGGAGTGCATGCCAGTACTATTCAGAAGAATTGAAAACACGGAGCCACGGAGGGCACCGAGAAGACACTGTAACAAACCTACTTGCTACTCGGTATACTCAGCCACCATTTGCGGCCAGGCTACATCTACTCGTACTGAATCCGAAGCACGGGGACGTGTCAATTATTAGAGTGAATTCATGGGCATCCGAGAACGCGATGGCCAGCGATACCAAGAGTGGTAGGCGTCTGTGGTTACACAGACCAGGCGGTCTTGTACCGTCATCGGGGGTTCGAATCCCTCCTTGGATGCTCATCTTCATTCGAATAGTGTTAAACCAAAGGCTGAAACTTATTGGCGTGAAGGTCAACAAAAATAGTCGAGAATTTATTTCAGTCCGACCAGGAGGCGCTGTCTGCCTCTGGGGCGATTTCCGTAGTTTGTAAGCCACCCCACCGACTCACACTTGTATGAAATCAACAACACCACCCACTACTATTGATGCTTATATCTCTGGCTTCCCAGAGAACGTGCAAGAGATCCTTCAGAGGATCCGCCGGATCATTAGCGATGCTGCACCCGAGGCCGAGGAGGCTATCAAGTACCAGATACCGACCTTTTTGCTGGGTGGAAATCTTGTACATTTTGCTGCTTTTGCAAAACACATTGGGTTCTATCCGACCCCTTCCGGTATCGAGCAATTCAAGGATGCCCTTTCCGCCTACAAGAGTGCAAAGGGATCGGTCCAGTTTCCATTGGACTCGCCCATTCCATTCGGTCTAATCAAGAGAATTGTGAAATTCAGAGTCAAAGAAGTTCAGGACAATTTGGCGAAGTTACCAAAGGGCAAGGGACGCAGTTGAGAATTAACAATTGGAAGGTCGGACGCGGTCGTGGTTGGAAATGCGATTCAGCTGCCTTAACGGCTTGGCTAGTTTCCGGAAATCGTTGTAGTTGTACATATAGCGGATTGCAAGAAGAAGTCTCCGACTCCATGGGCGTGTTGCGAGTGGCATTTTCAAATGTGAAAAGACCCTCCCCGACCGCTTTTCAATTGCGGTCGACCCTCCCGAATTTCTAGAGGGTAAGTTGCAGTGCAATTGTGCAACTGCCGTTCGGATGATATATGGGAAAGTACGTTGCAGCTACAACTAAACGAACGACGCGAGCAAACCCCCTTGGCAATCTTATTCACCAATGTTGTAGAGAAACCAAGTAGTACTATTTCTGCTGATCTAGCAGTGTTCCTAAGTGAAAGCTAGGTTGTGGGGGCTTGTTGTAAACGACATTTTGCCATGTGATGCTGAGGCGATACTGTCGATCGTGTAACAAAGTGGTTAGTCGATTGTCTGTTGGTATTGTAGACGTGTAAATCCTGAGACTCTGAAGATCAGGTGCAGGCAGAATTAGCTCCTCACGCCAATCTCCCCAAATATCCCCGCTAAGGGTCGGATATCTCAGCCGCCGAGTCATTTCCAACGGTTCCACAACAATCTCTTGCCCAGTATTCCAGTCCCATTTTGTAATTCCACCGCGTCCGAGGAACTCGCGTTGTGCGTCACCATCCCACCACAGTGTGAAACCGGTTGTAGGATGACTAGCTCCCAGAAAATCTCCTTGGGCTGTATACAGTCCTCCGGGTTGACTCCATACTTCCAATCCAGGGTAACGGGGGTCGATATCAGCTGCAGATCCCTGGGGCACGTCGACTCCTGGGCTATGACTGAATAGTATTTCACCAGTGCGGGCATCTCTCAAAGCTGCACCAGGCGTCATGAACCGTACCGTGTCGTCCTCATTCTCTTGTATCGAGAAGACTTCTAGGCCAGGGCGTAGTGGGTCAATGTCCGAAACAAACATGGCATCGCCATGGCGCAGTCCCGTGGAATAAAGGCCCTGCCCGTCATCGTCGATGACCATTGCTTGGTAAACGATCTCATCGCGTCCATCTCCATCGACATCGGCTACACCTAGGCCATGACCACCCATACCGGAATACTTAGATGCATCCGCATAAGGCGGCGTGCTGATACCGGTGTCAAATATCCAGCGTTGTTTCAGACCGCGACCATCCCAGTCCCAGGCCACGGCGCAGGTTCTTCCATAGACGCCACGACACATGATGACGCTTGGATGAGTCCCATCCAAATAGGCCACGCACGCCAAAAAACGATCGCAACGGTTGCCATAGCTATCGTTTCCCCCGTTCCCACCGATGCCTCCCCATCCATCAATTGGGTTGCGTGAAGGTAAATAGTCGGTGCTATAAACTGCAGCACCATCAGTTCCTCGAAAGACCGTCAAGTATTCCGGTCCAGTGAGGACCCTCCCATAACGCCGCGATTGTGTATCCTGCTCTCGGTAATCTTGCTGGCTGTCGCCCAATGCATGTCCAAGGCCATCAACAGATCCATCAGCGGTCTTACAAACTACTTCCGCACAACCGTCACCGTCGAGATCGTAAACCATAAACTGCGTATAGTGTTCGCCATCACGAATGTTTTTCCCAAGGTCGATTCGCCAGATATGAGTTCCATCGAATCGGTAAGCATCTAGGATCGGGCGACCAGAAAAGCCAACAAACGAATTGTCTTTGGGTGCAGATGTCTGGTGAACAACAATTTCCAGCTCACCGTCGCCGTCGAGATCTGCAAGCGATGAGTCTCCTGGACGGTAAGGTTGTTCACCTGGAAGCGGTTGGACGGGTAGCAGTGGGATTTCGTGGTATTTCTTTTCCTGGACGACAGTATGTTTACTTGTGAGAGCTTGTTCTGACGAACTGGGACTGGTGAGAACGCAATAAACGCATTCGAAAGGCTCTGTGGAATTTACGGAACCTCTATCCAGAAAACACGTGGGGCCATTGGGAGTACTATGATGGACAAGGTTAGCTTGTTGATTCTGAATTCGATAAACATCAAACTCAGCACTTAAACTGTCTGTCGCCAATAGACGCCAAGAGACAAAGTTGCCGTCCGCGACGGCGATTGCGACTGTTCCCCGCGATAGAGGCTCCTGCCATGGTTCGGCTGCCGTTATAGAAGAGTTCGGTTGTAATGCTAGCAGCAGGGAGCACAAAAGCAGATTGGAACGCCACTTTAGATTCATCAACTCATCCCCTAAGCTAAGTCCCGGTTGCCAGACAACGGTAGCCCTGAGTTCTAGCTACACGCAAATCAATTTGAAAAGAAGAAGCGTGTTAAGTGATAGAAAACGGGCGCGGCAAAGCAAATGCTATCGATGCGATCCAAAACTCCCGCGTGTCCCATTACTAAAGAGCCGTAGTCGTTAACTCCGCGATCCCTTTTAATGGCGCTCATAGTTAGTCCACCGAACATTCCCATTACGGCAATTACCATTGACATACAAGCGGCTTCCCAAGGCTCAAAGGGCGTTACCCACCACAAAACCGCTCCAGCCAGTCCAGTGCACAGCGTACCACCCCAAAATCCTTCCCATGTACGGCTCATGCTAATTTCTGGCGCAATGACACGGCGTCCAACCATATGTCCCCAAGACCATTGAAAAACATCCGCTAGCTGAGTCATGAGGACAAAGAAGAACAGGAGACCATTGGCTTGTCCGGTCCACGCGGTTCCGTTGGTTGTGACCAGATTCAAGTTGATTAGCGCGGGAGCATAGCTTAAGGAGTATACGCAAATCAACAGTCCGAAGGTTATTTGAGCGCTGCGTTCCAAAAACCTCTTATGATCACCCGACATGGCAATCCGTGCCGGAATGATAAGTGTGGCATAAACGGGAATGACGATGCTGTGTAATCCATAGAAATCAATGGATCGTCCCCCGAGCGTTGCCTTGCCGAGACCAATCATCAGGTATTGAAGAGGTGTCAGTATGATCAGTGCCCAAAACAAAGCTCGATGGTCACCGCGCCTAGTCGGCGCCATGGTAATAAATTCTCGCAAGGCCCAAAAAGAAATCAAACCAAACAGAATCACGGTTCCGGCGGTTGGCAGTACGATCGCAAAAACCAAAATTGCGCACATTAACCACCAAGCGTTAAGCCTTTGGCGAAACCTGCGCACCAGTGCTGGATTAACAGACTCAGATGGTTGTCCACGCAGATAGCGTCCTACGATGGAAGCTATTCCCAAAGCCACTAAAACGCTGCCGAGCAGGAAATTTGTCCGCCAACTTATCCACGTGTCAACTTCTTCATTAACGGCAGTCTCTTGATCTCTGTCGCCCGCAGGCTGGTTGTCCGATGTTGACGGGGGTGGAGAATCGTTCGAAAGATTCTCTGTAACAACTTGACTTGCCTCTGCAACACCTTGACTTGATTGAGTTTCGGAAGCCAGGGCTTCATCATCCGGTGGCAATGCTGACACAGAAGGGGTGTCTTGTAGCGAGACTTGACTGGTCAACTGAGCAGTAGCTTCAGCTACCCCCTGTCCTAGGGCCAATCCCACTAGCGGGCCGACTAGTAGCAAAACTATTAGGAGAATTCGAAACAAAGGTGTTACTCGCGGATGGTGCAAACAGTTTGAATGACTGATATGGCAAAAACGAATTGCTCAAAAGCAGACAACAAAGCAACGACGGAAATGCGGCAAGGGCCGATGAGGACTCTATTTTAGGTTAACTTCACGTTATTCGCCTAGGTGAACGAGCTTCTTTGGTTTCTCTCGAGTGCGAAAACTGCCACCAGCGACCATGGCTGTGCGCTGAGGCCGGGCCGCTAACTAGGCGATGACCATCCATAAACCAACGCAATTGCAAATCCTTCCCCTGGGAAAGTCCTATTCGGGCATCCACCTTCTCAGACCAGGTCGAAGTAATCACAGTGTCCACCGGATTTTCTAACCAGATTTCTTGTCCTTTGACCAAGTCAAGTCCATCTTGCTGGCGATTTACTGCCAACGCCTCACATACCCGTCCCGGTCCACTCGACAGCCGCGGTAGAAAATCTGGCTTGATCGAATCGGCTGCGGGCAGCCCTCTATTGGTTGCCATCCGCTCAATTCCAATCCAAGGCTCAATCGCTCGAATGAGCACTGCTGCGCCGAGACCCACTCGCTCTGTCACAATGTTTAGGCAATGCCGTGAGTGGATAGAGTAAACGTAGAGGTGGCCGGCCTCAGCAAACATGGTGGCGTTTCTTCTCGTCTGTCCACGGGCCGCATGGCAGGCAGGATCGTTGTCAAACAAATATGCCTCAACTTCCACTACAATACCCGCCAAGCAGGAGTTGTCAGGCAGTTTGCGCACCAACAGTTTGCCCAGCAAGTCAGAAGCGACTTGCATCGTGGGCTGTCTGAAGAACTCACTTTCGAGCCTGGTTGAACCAATTTCTTTCTTAGACAAAACCAATTGCTTCATGGAATCGTTACGAATTCAGGCGCGAATGATTCTGGCCACACCGGAAAGAATTCTTTGCCCGGGACAAGTTGTCATACAACATGGAAAAATTCGAGATTGTTTGGCTCGCGACTTTGAAAAACCAGATTTTGATCTCGGTGATGCTGTCATTGTACCGGGGCTTGTCAATCCACACAGTCATCTTGAATTTAGTGATCTAGATGCTCCTTTGCCACCTGGGAGGACGTTTCCGGAATGGATCTCCGCAGTAGTGCGTTACCGGCTCGCACGTCAATTGGCTACCGAGGGACAAGGAGCTATCGGGGGCGCAGGCCAGGCCGCTGTGAAAAGAGGGCTCACAGAACTTGCTTCCAACGGCACGGCATTGGTCGGAGAGATTGCCACCCATCCTTGGGAGCCGTCTTGGCTAACAGCCTCCGACTACCGGAACTCAAGGTTCTCTGCAGGATATTTTTCGCGCTGGGCGCAGCATCTTCCGGATTTTTGCGCATTGCCAAGTGTCGTTGCGCAGGCTGAAGTGTTGGGCTTGGATGCCAACAAGCTGGCCGAAACAATGGAATGGAGTCAACGGGTCCTTACTGAATTTGATCAAGAGAGAGATGTCGGTTGCCTGGTGCGGTCCATTGGCATTTCGCCGCACGCACCATATTCGATCAACTGGGATTTAGCAGAAGCACAGGTGAGAAAAAAGCTAGTTGGCGCGTCCGTGGGGTCAATGCACATGGCTGAGAGCCTTGAAGAACTTCAATGGCTTAGAAGTGGCGATGGACCGTTTGCGGAAGTATTTGACCGGCTAGCATTACCGGTTCCAAAAAACAGGATTCCCATACTAACGCTCATTCAATGGTTGTCATCAGCCAACCGTGGATTGGTTATACACGGTAACTACCTTTGCGATGATGAAATGAATGAACTTGCCAATCACCCACATCTATCGGTGGTGTATTGTCCACGCACCCATGCGCACTTCCAGCACGCGACATATCCGTGGCAAGAACTGAAGCGTCGAGGCATTCGCGTTGTTTTGGGTACCGATTCACGCGCAAGTAATCCCGATTTGAATGTCTGGGATGAAATGGTAGCGGCTAGGCAAATGCACCCCTGGGTTTCACCGCAAGTGGCGTGGGGCGCTGTCACTCGCGAGGCTGCACAAGCGCTCGGATATGGACACCAATTCGGAACGATTGAGGTGGGTAAGTGGGCGAATCTGCAGATTATCCGACAGCTCAATATGAGTTTTGAGTGGCAGCCTACAAGAGTCCTCGAAGCAGTCACCATGACCCATCAATCAGAGTTTACTATCAAGTCGTTGCATAAGGAACTAGCAGATCTTGATCCCAGCAAGAGCTGAATAATGCAAAGTCTTTTTAACCGGAGGATTAATTTAAGAAACTTGACTTTTCGCTAGCAAAAGTATTGTAAATGTAGGACTATTTTTGCTTTCGAACTTGCTGGATTTTCGCTTTCGAATGTTATCCAATTTTATTGAAAATTGGCTAGCAAAGTGGCCGGGTGAAAAACCTGAAATCGCTCGCAATAGCATGTGGGATGCGAACGTAACATATTCGCCCAAAGCAGCTTACGTCGTTTTCGTCATCTGGGTATTTTGGCGAATGTCACGGTGCCAATCGTGTGACTGGAGTGCCGCCAGTAGAGGCTGTCTGTCAAAATGCCCCCGGAGGAATACGCAATCTACGAGAGTTTCATGCGATTCTTGTTGATGGGCCATGAGATGGCTGCCGTTTAGCGCGCAAAAAAAGAAACCGATGCCTATCTCATCGACAAGCAACGGTTTCAGCTGTTCTGACAGTTGTAATTGTAAAGAAGAGTTACTACTTCTTCTTAGCTGTCTTCTTAGCAGCCTTCTTCTTGGGTGCAGCTTTCTTAGTTGCAGCCTTCTTAGCTGCCTTCTTAGCTGCTTTCTTTGGAGCTGCCTTCTTTGCTACCTTCTTTTTTGTAGCTGCTTTCTTCTTGGCCACGTTTTCTCCTCCGCTAAAACGGAAACAAGGAAGAGAGAAGGCCTCGACGACAACAGCCACATGTTGACGTCAGTCCCTCTTCCGAAATCAAGAAAATCGATGAATTAAAACTCGCATGCTCGCGGTGGCCACCGCTTGCAAAACGACGCATCATCGATTACCTACGTCCTTGAGTGGTATTTGTACGAAAGAATTCGGCGAATGCAATATGTTTTCAACAAAAAATAAACATATTTCTGACAATTTTTCCACATAATGTTTTCATTGAATGCGAAAGCAACTGTATTCGATCAACTATCAACACTTCTTTCGCAATCATTTTCGATTGCTGGCAACTTTAGAACAGCTTGTATAACGTCTTTTTGAAGAGTCTTTAAGTAGAGTGTTGCATAGCCAATGGGCTTGGTAAGTTCAAACTGATTCTTGGCAGAGTAGTGTATACCTGCTGAGCTTCGTAGTTAGATATTCGGAGTTGGATAGTCGCGGTTTGATAGTTAGAACAGTCTTCATCTAAGTGTAGCCGTAGCCACAGTGTTTGATGTAGTTTCTAAATTCGGGCTCCTTGAATAGGT
>JAGQOY010000170.1:3699-15011 GCA_020427005.1 Planctomycetales bacterium | reverse complement strand
AAATTGTGAAGTACCTTCCAACAAAATGATCCTGTAAACCCTATTGACAAAACCTCAGATGTCTTCGGGTTACTAATCGTGCACAAGAATTTTCAAATCGTTTCTTTATCAGCCTGCTATTTGTCAATTACGGCATTCTCAGAATCTGCGGGAGCCATGCAAGTGTTCGAAAGCCAACCAAACTTGCCAGTGAGCAACCGCGTTTCGAGCTTTACTTGAATTTCGTTGTCTGCTATTCCCGATAAAAGGATGGATAGAGGTCTGCGTTTGCAGCCGCCGGATTCGACGAATCAACTACTAAATGCCCCATAAGGCACTCATATTATTCTCGAGGTGTCGGTTATGAACCGTGCATTGCTGTCATTGCTTTTTTTGCTCTCTTCTACGCTTTCGGTGAAAGCACAGAACAACACCCAGAATGGAGCAACCGTTGGCGGCGTCGCGGGTGCGGTCATTGGAGGAATCATCGGTCATCAAAACGATGAAACTCCCGAGGGCGCTCTGATCGGTGGGGCAGTAGGGGCCATCGCTGGAGGTCTATTGGGGCGATCTCAAGATAATCAGCTGGAACGTCAACGTTATCTGCAACAGCAAGCCTATTACCAACAGCAGCAACAGGCCTATCTTCAATCCCAACAGGCTGCTAGCTCGGGCATCAACATGAATGACCTAGTTAACATGGTGCGAAGCGGCCTAAGTGAACCACTGATCATCAGTCAGATGCAGTCAAAAGGTGTTAGCCGTAGATTGGAAGTGTCGGAAATCATTGCTCTTCATCAGCAGGGAGTTGGCGACAATCTCATATCTGCCATGCAAAATGCTCCGCTGTCTACCCAACTAGCCCGTCCTCAACTGGCCAGCCCTCCGGTCACCGCGGCTCCTACAATCGTGCGACAACCAAGTGTTATCGTCCAAGAGCCTGTTATCTATGCCGCTCCATCGCCAGTCTATGTAGAAAGATATTACCCCGGCTTCCCGCCTTACCACCATCATCATCGGCATTCCGGCACCTACTTGAGAATTGGCTTCTAGCTATTGGAATTGCTTCGAAAACTCATGTTCATTCCGCCACGAGCAATAGCTGAAAACTATTCACTATTCGGTATTCCCTAGAGACCGCCAAAGTGCATCCATTTGAGATTTCACCTCATTGACACCGGAATCCATCATCAAGTTTTGTTTTTTTGATCTGATAATGGCTAAAGCCAATGAGGGATTACGATTCCAATCGTCCACTTTATACTGCCGGATGTCGTAATAGGGGAATTCAAGTTTTGCTGCTACCTTGGGAATCAAATGCAGACTCTCATTGGAACGCACAACATAGTAATTCTCGGAAGTGTACAAGCCCCCGGCACCGACTGCGATACCCAGAAAAAAACTGCTCAATTTGCTCATGAATTGCCGTACCTCTTATGAATTCGTTCCCCGAGATCTTACCGTCATCTGGCAATTCGGCCAAATAGCAAAAATCTTGACACTTGCTGCCTCGGACCCAACTGATAAGAACTCCTCAGACGGGAATTGTTGAATTCTTGAAACAATTCCTTTCATTTCACCTCGTTGATCAATCGCCTTTTCTATCTGGCGGTCCGCGATAAAAGAACAGAGGTTTTTCATCAACTGCCAGGGGGTCAAGCCGAAAATGATGAAACATATTTGGCAATCTCATGGCACGATAAATAGACCATCCAAACTGGCTACCTAGTGGTGAGTCGCAGACCACTTCAAAGACTTTCTTTTCGGGTTGCCCGACGGGCCGGGATATTTCAAAAATCCTGGCCCATTGCCGTTCTCCTGGCACATTGTCGAATGGCACTCCATCCAATGTTTCAATGTGGCCACCATCAGTAATCAATAGGTTGTCGTTCGAAAGCCAATCTGCCTCGCAATAGAATGGACAATAAAACTTTTCGCTATCTCCACCATCATAAGAGTACAATTGTTCGACAGTCATTTTGACTTCGTCAATGCGAAACTCAACTACCCGCGAACGATTCTCTGTTGCCTCCGTAATTTTATTGAATGGCCGCGCGCGGTAATTGCCATTGTCGTACATCATGATCGTTCCATGCGGCGTAAACTGCGGAGAGTGAAAATGGTATGGCCATGCCAAATCTCCCTTGGGCTTTAATAAGTACTTTTGCCAAGGTGCTCCCCATCCATCTGGATCACCAAAAATCCATTTGATCTGCTTCGTCTTCCAATCGATTTTCAACATGCAATCAAGGTGACGCAGAGCGACGATAACGGCGTCTTCTTCAGGAATGTATAGCAGAGCGTTTGCGTGACTCCAGTCGCGGGACGGTGTTTCTATACTGTGGTTGTATTTTTCTCGCCAAAACCCAGTCAAAGCCATGTAGCCAAATCTTGTTTTGTCCAATAAGTCTAACAAGTGCAAGCGATCAACCACTCGCCCGTCGGTAGGATCGAATTCCAGAATCTGATCACAGACCACATAAGCCTTTTCCCATGGTGCACTAGGATCTGTCTCACTAGTTGGATACTCATCGAACTCGACAAGCTCCGTTCCCAGGGTTAGGAAGTTACCATTTGGCAATTCCATTAAATCGTGATGCATTGTGTCAACATCGACTGGAATCGCATGGGCACCTGGTGATTCGGTCACACCGGTTGCCCACCAACATCGAACGTCGCGTCCCAACACGTCTACTTCGTATGCATATCGATAACTCCCCTGTTGATATAACAGGTTACCGTTATCGAGAATTCGAAGATCCGCGATCCGATCTCCGGTCTGCATGAACCACACCACTTCGCCATAGTTGTTAAGGGCTACGATATAGCCGTAATCCAGCATGCTGGAATTTTGGTTCCAGAGGTTGACTGCGAACAGTGTGATGCCTGGTTCCATTTCCTCTGGAATGGCCACCGTTGTCCGCAGGGGTGGGAACGAGCGCGGAAGAGGTGGAGTTACGAAATCCATTCCCATAGACGTTTCATTTTGGCCATCTTCCGCGGTCACTTGTACTTTGATTTGGTATTTGTGGTCTGGTCGCAGGCCGATTGCTGCCACACGATGATGGTTGCCTGCCGGTACATTCCACGGCTGGTTCCACGTGCGCTGCCCATCCGTGATTTCGATTTCGGGCACTACGTTGATGCGTGTTTTGAATTCGACAATGGCCACCAGGGGAACGCGTTCGTTTGGATTGCCATAGATAGTTGGCGGTTCGACAAACAACGACTCTTGCGCCACGCAGTTCGTGAGCCCGTATGGAAAGTTTATCAAGCACATCGTCCAGACGAAAAACACCGGAGCCACACAGCTTGAGAAAGGTTTGATCAACATGGTGACCCTATCCGGACAGAAACTGCCGAGGTGAGAGGAGGTGCAAGAGAGGGGCTTGAGGTGTCCTGTTCGAATGAAGCCGAGTTACCCCTGCAATACGTCGGAAATCGGTTGGACAAAGTTTTTATAGAACAGGATACCCGGACAATTGGACGAATGCATGAACGGTAATTACAACAATATACCAATTTCGTAATAATAATTGGGGTTTCGCTTGTGCGTCCTGCTTTGTGAGGCACGGCCGAAATGCCCCAGGGCACAGGTCTATCTATTCTAAACAAACGGTCCGATGATAACTTTGCCCTTCTCCACCCCCTGCTCCAAACGTTGATGTGCCGCTGCTGCCTCCGACACGGGATGCACTGAATCCAGAAAGCACTTCAGCTTATTTTGCTTTATGAGTTCCACTAATTTTCGCAGGTCGGATTGCCTAGGCCTTGCCAACATGACGGAGCAACGTCGGTTGGAAAGAGCCGTGCAGACTTTTGCCCAAATTCCCTTTAGGCTTGGCTCGGTGGAAACGAATTGGCCGCCCGGCTCCAGAGCAAAGCGGCAATCCCGAAAACGCCGATTGCCTTTGACGTCAAAAATCACATGCCAAGTGTTTCCGGAAGACAGGAAATCGGTTGAAGTGTAGTCGATGAAATGATCGACCCCCAGAGATCTCAGGAAGGGTTCACGTGAGGCGCTAGCTACGGCGGTTACCCGCGCACCAACGGACAATGCCACCTGGACAGCCAGGGAGCCGACTCCACCGCTTGCGCCGTTGATAAGCACTCTTTGGCGATCCGAAATTTTCGCGATTCCTAACAGGCATTGAATAGCCGTTACACCTGCTAGCGGGAGGCTGGCTGCATCGACCAAGTCGATCGCGTCAGGAAGCTTCACAGCGCAGTGGGGAGGGCACACTACATAGTCCGCACAAGTGTCACCAATAATATTGCCCGTAAAAGCCATAACACGGTCCCCCGGCAAGAATCCGCTATCTGTAGGGGCAATCATTATCTCACCTGAAAGGTCGTGACCTGTCATACGGGGAAACCGGTGGTTCCACAGAAGCCAACGGAACTCGCCACGGCGTAATCGAACATCGATTGGATTGACCGAAACAAAATGTGTTCGAATGAGAAGTTGATTTGAAGTCGGAGTTGGCGTCCTGACTGATGTCAAACGTAGGACTTCGGGTGAACCAAAGCGGTCGTACACGACTGCTCGCATCGTAGCGCGAAGCTGTGCTACGCGTTCTTTTCCAACCAAGCTGTGAAAGTCGTCTGCCCAGCTTGCATCAGCCTGCGATTGCAAAACTTCCACCATATCTCCTTGGAAGAAATTTCACCGTCCTATATTCCGGTCCTACTCGACCGGACCGATACGAATATTACGGTATTCCAACTGTCCACGATCTCCCTCCAATCCAATCGGGCCTGTCTCTGGAACTTTGAATTCTGCATCGAGAATTTCTCCATTGCAACTACAGTGTGCTAGACCACCCTTTACCGTAACAACCAAATCGTTCCAATCTTGTTGTCGATACTTTTTTAAATCCTTATAGGGTCCTGCTAGTAGGAAGTCGCGACATTGCAACTGAGGACCTCGAACAAAAACTCCACTGTCAGCATTGGGAGTACAGCGAAATTGCAATTTAAGAGTAAAGTCTTCACCGAACTCAGTACTTGTCCATAACTGTTCTATGCTGCGACCAGCCGGAGGCGTAGTAACAACTAGCCGACCGCCAATTGCCTGATACCGTCCGTTGGGTGATTGTTGTTTTCCGTCGAGGTCCAAACGCTCATGAATCACTGGCCAATCAGCAACCGAAGGATTGCGCCCAATCCATCGTTCGCGTGCCTGCAACTGTTCGCTTGTCGTAGGTAATAAACACCACCCAGTAAGATCATGACCATTAAACAACAGGCGAAAACCAGGTTCAATCTCAAAAGGCTCAGGCTTGGTTTCTAGGAACCCCAGAGTTGCAAACACGGGCTTCAATGCTGCAGCCCATTTCTGATAACCAAGGTCATTGGGATGTAGCAGATCCGGAAACTCTCCCTCTTTTGCATTTCCATCGGAATCAGCGAAAAGAGTCCAAGTATCAAGAACCGTTATTTGCGGATCGCCTTTGACAACTTCAGCCACAAGACTATTGACTTGACGGATCTTCTCAGCTGGACGCTTCTTGGTTTCGGAACTTGGAAAGACCAGACACAGTACTATAGGCATTTGCTGGTTGTGCTCTTTTAGCTGCTCGAGGATTAACTCCACATTTTCAGCAACCATCTCGGGAGTCGCTGCTTCTTCTAGATCGTTGGTGCCCATAAGCATGACGACCGCACTTGGATCTAAACTAAGAACGTCTGCCTGCAGGCGAATAAGCATGCCTCGTGTCGTGTCACCGCTTATGCCTCGATTAGCAAGCTTGAGGTCCGGAAACTGCCCCTTGAAGTCATCACCCCAGCCTTGGGTTATCGAATCACCTAAAAAGACGATTGTGCCCTGTTGTGTGGCCTGTTGTGAAGCCCAGGCGGTTCGACGCGAGTTCCACAAATTCTGAAACCATGGGTAGCGACGAATCGGACCAACGCCCGGCAGTCCATCATCGCTAGAGGGTAACGCGAATTCAGTAGTAACTACAGCATCTTGCGCACAAACTTGTTGGGATTCGAAAATCGTAAATAATGAAACAGTTATTGCGATTGGGACCGCGAAGTAGGCTGCTCTCATGGCGAATACTCTTGCAAATTGTCCTAATGGAATATGGAAC
Organism: Planctomycetales bacterium; assembly: GCA_020427005.1. Lineage (GTDB taxonomy): Bacteria > Planctomycetota > Planctomycetia > Pirellulales > Pirellulaceae > Aureliella. Next base: position 8,937 of record JAGQOY010000170.1, on the reverse strand, counting down.
AGAGGCTGAGGAAATACGTTCAGGCCCTGGAAGTTTTACTTGTGGTCATTTTACCAGTCGAGCATTCTAGCCAATTTTGCCACCTCTGTGCACGGTCCGTGATATCCGGCTTATTATCCGTGATATTGAACTCTGAGGGATAAGCTAGTTCCCCTAGACCGCTTCGCACGTTGGCGTTACCACGGCCTTAAAAAGGAATTCGGTATTGGCGTTGTCTTGGCACGGATCTAACCTTAACGTGCGAACAATGCTGAGGAAGTATCGCAGGAGGGGTCGACTGTTAGGGGCCTTCCATCGAGCATAAGAATGTTCGGACTCGTTCAGTAATTCTGTCTACTTTGGATATTCCAGTAGGCCGGTTACAATCCTTAGCAATCGTATAGCTCTCAGCCCATGGACCTCACGTTCAATTTCTTGGCAAAACCCAATGTCCAAAAAAGTTACTGCCATCGAATGGCTGAGAGACGAATCCGGCTATCAACTAATTTTGCTTGACCAAACCCTGCTGCCCGGACGCAGGGAATTCATTGTTTGCCGAAACGTGGAATTGGTATGGGAAGCAATTAAGATGCTTCGTGTCCGCGGTGCACCGGCGATCGGCATATCGGCAGCCTACGGAGTTTGTTTGGCAGCTCTATCGGCCCCTTCTGCTACAAGCGACGGAGTCGCTGTGGCAGCGTTGCGAGCTGCCGACTACTTGGCGACTAGTCGCCCAACGGCAGTCAATTTGTTCTGGGCTTTAGATCGAATGAGAGCCGTAATTGGTCAGCACCATTCGAGTGATCGCGATCTAATCCAAAAGGCATTAATTGAAGAGGCACTGCGGATCCACGAAGAAGATCGCCAAATGTGTCATGCAATTGGATCGCATGGTGCGACCCTACTCGCCGACAAATCAGTAATAATCACTCATTGTAACGCGGGCGGCTTGGCCACTGCAGAGTATGGAACCGCTCTTAGCGTAATCTTTACTTGCCAGGATCTGGGGAAACAAGTACAGGTTTTTGCCGATGAAACTAGGCCGCTTTGGCAGGGCTCTCGACTCACTGCTTGGGAACTGCTCGAGCGTCGGATTCCAACCACGGTGATCTGCGATTCCATGGCAGCACATGTCATGCAAACCAAGAACATTGACGCCGTGATTGTGGGAGCCGATCGGATTACGGCTCGTGGCGACGTTGCGAATAAGATTGGTACATACGGTTTGGCAGTTGCCGCCAAATACCATTCAGTACCATTTTATGTGGCTGCCCCTAGCAGTACTTTTGACCTAACTCTGCAACATGGACGGGAGATTCCGATCGAACAAAGGGATCCGGCTGAAGTAATTGCTCCCTACGGTCATACGCTCGCCCCTGTAGGAGTCGATGTCTACAATCCGGCTTTTGATGTTACTCCGGCGGAACTAATCACTGCTTTGATAACAGAACGTGGAATTATTCAGCCTGTAGAAGGGGGCAACATCCGAACAATACTTAATGCCAACGCATGAGCCCCAGTATATTGGCAATTCCGTTCAATTTAGATCTTTTCTAAAAACTCAGCCATTTCGATCTTGCAGCCTTGATCGACGGAAGCCTGCGCAGCTAGACACATGGCTACCGACCAGCGTCCGTCTTCCGCCGTGCAGTGCAGTGGTTTCAGACCTTTTATGGCTGCCGCCACTCTTTCCACTTGATCTTCCAGCTCAAAAAGTTCACCTGTCATTTTTTCAATAGGTACGGTTTGAACTGTTTTCCCATCAAAGGCTCTCAGGCTGAATGTGGGGTGGCGTGTTCGGTCCATGGCTCCACTCCATGACGCCCACAATGCACCTTTTGTTCCGGTGACCTTAATAGTTTGGTGGTGTTCGAAGGCACATAGGGTTTGCGAAACTACCGCGTATGCGCCACCGGAGAAGTTGACGATGGCGGAAAAATTGTCCTGTAGCTCAGGATGATTGGGTTGACTCGAATTGGCCCTAGCGAAAATCGAAACAGGCTCACCGCTAGCAGACATGTACCAACGGGCTAGATCAAAGAAATGGATGGGTTCCTCGAGGATCCAATTGCCAACTCGCTGAATGTCGTATCTCCAACCGTTGGCGCCCAAACGATACGGGTTACGACTGAGCTCGACCAAGGCATACAAGGGTTGGCCAATGAATCCGTCATCAATCATATCTTTGGCCAATCCCCACATGGAAGATAGACGCAGTTCGTGCCCCACAGCCAATAAGACCGACTGTTGCCGCGCTAAATCTATCATGGCGTCACATTCTGGCAGCGACAGTCCCATGGGCTTTTCCAACAGTAAGTGCGTACCGGATCGCAATACTTCACTGGCAATTTCCCAATGAAGATAACTCGGCACAACCACATCGATGCAGTTGCATTGCGCCTCAGCGATTAATTGCCGATAGTCGCGAAAGACTCTGGCTGATGGGTATGCCCGTTTAGCAGAATCGGCTGTTTCTTCGCTTGCGGCAGCAATAGCCACCAACTCGGTCTCGGCGCATTTTTGAATAGCGTCCGCGTGGTGCTTTCCCCAGGCTCCAAAACCAATCAATCCAAATCGCAAGGGTGAGGAACTTTGATTGTTCATTGACGGCAACACTTATTTAGTAAAAATTTATGAGAGTTATGTTCTCGCTCGAAGACAGCTCGTATGTGTGGGGCACGTTGTTCTTGCGAAGAATTGAGCAAAGATCATATGAATTGCAGGAAAAAAACAATCGACGGGTACAAAATCGGAATAGTTTACCTAATTTCAATCGCCGATTCGGCCGATCATGAATTTAAGTCGATTTGGCTAGAGGACAACCGGAGTTGTCCTTTAAGCATATTTTGATATACGTCGATAAAATAACTCCTTCGCTGAGGCTTTGCTAGCACTCGCTGCGAGGCAAGGGGGAGGGAGCAAGTTGGTATCCGTAGGAGCATGGAATGCGAGCTATCATCCAACTAACAATTGTCATGACATCGTGTTTGGCACTCAGTGGCTGCTCAATCTGTGCTCGTGGGTTTCTTGACGATTACGCGACAGTTGGAGGCAAGTGGGAGCGAGCAGATCCCACCACTGGTCGAGTAGGCAGCGTCTTTAGTGATCCAGGCACTAGCCTCAATAGTGCAGCTGACTTATCTTCAAATTATGAACAATCAGAGAACATGGTTTACGACGAATACTCGCCAGCACTATTGCCAGAAGATATCGATGCTCAGGCTCTGCCAGGTTACGATGGCGGTATGATTATTCTGGGCGAATAAGGGTGCACCTTTCGTTTGGCGCCCAAGAGTTACGTGAGACTAGCAGGGTGATGAAAGAGTAGACCAGAAAAAATGGTCCGACACGTCTCAGTCCACTAGTTGCATCTGGCAGGCCGTCAGCGTAGCCTAGTGAGAACGCTTCTAGCGAACCCTGTTGATAACTCTTCCAGTGATTATTGGAATAATGTTGTCGCGGAAGAGCTCTGGAGATTTTACGAACGTAGGCCGTGTCTTGGGTTTGAAACCATGCGTCATGCAACATTACTTTGGTTGTGCTTTGGAACTTTGATTACCTGGCCGCAGTTGGTGAATGCGGAGGACATTCGTCATAGATTATTAGTTGCAGATTCGTCTTCCAAGAGAATAGCGATCATTGACGAGCAAGGAGCGACGGAGTGGGAAGCTGAAATTGGTCCCCTACACGACTTGCACTACTTACCAAACGGTCACGTACTGTTCCAACGCAATTGGACTGAGTTGATAGAAGTAGAGCCATCAGATGGAAAAGTTGTTTGGCGATATGATTCTGCGAACAGCCCTGGAAATGCCGGACGACGAATCGAAGTACATGCATTTCAACGCTTAGATAATGGGCTCACGATGATCGCAGAAAGCGGCGCCAGTCGTATTATTGAAGTGGATGCCGATGGCAATGTTGTGCATACAGTTGCCTTGCAAGTCTCTAAGCCAGATGCGCATCGTGACACTCGCTTAGTACGAAAATTGGCTAATGGAAATTATCTCGTATGCCATGAAGGTGATGGTGTCGTTCGCGAGTACTCTTATAGCGGAGATATCGTTTGGGAATTCTCCGTACCGCTTTTTGGACGTTCCGCAGCGGGAGGCCATGGTCCGGAGGCTTGGGGAAATCAGTGTTTTACAGCATTGCGGCTCAGCAACGGAAACACTCTTGTTTCAACCGGCAATGGGCACTCAGTTATCGAGGTCACACCAGGCAAAGACATCGTGTGGAAATTGACAGCCGAAGATCTCCCAGGGATCGAGCTGGCTTGGATTACGACTCTCCAGGTTCTTCAAAACGGCAATATAGTTTTGGATAATTGCCATGCGGGAGAGAGGAACCCACAGCTGATCGAGGTAGATCGAAACAAAAAAATCGTTTGGCAGTTCAGGGATTTTGATCGATTTGGCAATTCATTGACCAACACGCAAGTATTGTCGAACAATGGTCACCAAGTTGTAGCTGTATTGGGTGTGGATCGTTGATTTGTTTTTCGAGTGCTGGAGAAGCATCAATGCGCGGTGGTAGCCCTCTATTCGGATTTTGCCAGCTTTGCTCGAACAACCGACTAATTTGCACTATCGTGTTTTGGTTCCTGCTTCCGGCCGTAATCGGTCAAACGGCTGGACCCAAGCAAGTTCTTATAGTCGTTGGCCCTAGTAGCCACCCACCCGGAACGCATGAGGTCGGTGCCGGTGCGCGAGTTATCGCCTATTGTGCTGAACATGCGGGCTTGGTCGACAAACTTGAGGCTACTATAGTTGAAGGCTGGCCAACCAATAAGTCGTTGATTGAGTCTGCAAATACGATTGTGTTTTCAGGAGATCGGTTTCCATTGGCTGAAATGCCCGAGACTGAGCGAAACATGGCAGAATTGAAGACTGCCATGGAGCGAGGCTGTGGCATTGTATGTTTTCACTACGCAACTGGCCTAACTAAAGGGCAAATGCCCGATGATGGCAGTCATCCTTTGCTCGATTGGATGGGCGGTTATTTTGCCACGCGTTGCGTGCATCATCAGAGCGTAGCTAAGATCTTTGAAGCTGCCAAAATTGAATTGCCAGAGAACGGGCACCCGATTCTTCGAGGATGTCAGTCGTTTACCATTCATGACGAACCTTACATCAAGAACTATTTCGGACCGCAGGGCATTGCTAAAAACGTAACCCCCTTGGCAACGTCGATGCTCCCACCTGAGGATCCGCATGAGGAAATTGTTGCTTGGGCAACTCAGCGAGAAAACGGTGGACG
>JAGQOY010000170.1:0-3689 GCA_020427005.1 Planctomycetales bacterium | reverse complement strand
TTGTCATGCCACATTTTTTCAGAAACTGGCAGGAAGAGAACCTCCGCAAAATGATCATCAACGGAGTTGCCTGGTCGGCTGGATTAGAGGTACCTGCTCAGGGAATTCGCGTTGATTTACCGGATCTGAAACAGTTCTTGCCTGCGAGCATCGAACCTATCCCACGGACCCCGCGGAGCTGAATTGGTCCCCATCAAAATCTCCCATCCAGCTTTATGTAGATGGGCTTAGGCCGGAAATTTCGAGCGAGAATGAATTTCTTCTTCTTTTTGACAGCAAGAACTCATTAATTCTTCGAGTGTAGCAAACAAAAAAACGTCCGCGGATTCAACACCCCGGACGTTTTCTTGTTCTATTTCGCACTGGTCAAACCGCAGTGCAAGTCGATTGCTGGAGTTGCCACATGACATTTCGTCTAGTGGTGACTCTCGGCCTCTAGTTCGTGAGCGGCTTGTTCGATCTTGTGATCAACCTCAACACTTTGGTCGTGAGGCATGATTCGTTCCTGAACCATAAATACGCCAGCCCCACCCAAGTACCCTACAAGGGCCATCAACGAAACTCGTTTGATATACCATATGAAATCGATTTTCTCCAACCCCATGGCCGCTACTCCGGCTGCAGAGCCGATGATCAAACAGCTCCCGCCAGTCCCAGCACAATAAGCCAGGAAAAGCCAAAAAGTACTATCTTTCGGATAGTCATACATCCCAATACCGGCTGCCACCAACGGAACATTGTCGACAACGGCAGATAACAGTCCAATGATCATCGCCACGGCCTGCATATTGGGTACAGCATCGCTAAGCCATGCCGCCAATGATCGCAGTACGCCAGTTGATTGCAACGACCCGACAGCCAATAGAATTCCCAGGAAGAACAAGATACTGGCCGAATCAATTTTCTTGAGCACGGTCACAACATTGGTACTTGAGCGTGTCGCGTCATCAAGATCGTGTTTAACGAACTCGGAAACGATCCATATGATGCTTAAGCTAAACATCATTCCCAAGAATGGAGGCAAGTGCGTAACGCTCTTGAAAATGGGAACGAAGATCAAACCTGAAAAACCGAGGATAAGAAACAATTGAGAATGCCAAGGTTCAAGTGTTTTATCGTGCGAACCAGATTTTGAACTCGGGCGATCCACTTCCCCCTTGAGGAACAGTGAGGAAACGGCTAGCGGTACTGCCAAACACGCTAGGCTGGGTAATAGCAGACTCTTCATTACTTCGACGGTGGAGATCTTATCACCGATCCACAGCATCGTAGTTGTTACGTCTCCGATAACTGTCCAAGCCCCTCCCGCGTTAGCGGCGATTACAATCAAGCCACAGAAATAGAGCCGTGTATCGCGATTCGCGATCAGCTTCTTCATTAACGAAACCATCACGATGGTGGTTGTCAAGTTGTCTAATACGGCTGATAGGAAGAATGTTAGCAAGCATACCGTCCACATCAATTTCACTTTGTTTCGTGTCGTGATGCGGTCCGTAATAATGGAAAAGCCCTCATAGGCATCCACTAATTCAACGATGGTCATGGCTCCCATCAAGAAGAAGAGGATGTAAGCAATTTCCCCAATCAGAGGCAAAAACTGCCCTTCCGATACGAAGTGCATTGCCATCTCGTGGGGAGATAATTCGTGACCATGAGCCGCGACCTCCGCTCGAAAGGTCTCCGGTATTCGATCTTGCGGAAGTAGCGTGTCCACTCCCAGCACGTATAACGCCCAACATGAGGCTCCGATAAACAACGCCGTTGCGGCCTTGTCGATGTGCAATGGATGTTCCAAGGCGATTACGAGATAGCCGATGACGAAAAGTAGGACGATGCTAGCTAACAACATGTTTCAACTCTACCCAATAGTGATGTGTACTCGAATCTTGCCAATGCGACTGGGACTTGGGTGGGCAACCAAGTACTGGCATCCTAGCCCCTTATGTGGGGGGGTCTTTTTAGAATAGGCAGCTCTGAATAACCCACGAGGGGGGGGTGTTGCGGCCAAACTAAAAAGCATCGTACCGCTCAAAACTGTGAGGTAACGATCTTCCTGACAAGATGCCGCTAAGAGATACCATACTGCACCTCTTCGGTGCAGGCCCTTGGCAAATAATTGGCGAGACAAATTGGACAATTAATTCGGCTTGGGCGCCCTATGCGGATGATGGCGAAGATGCGGATCCCTGAGACCGCAGGCGACTGTTATTGATCTTGCTGCTAAACACTCAAACTGGAAAACTGGGGGAAAGCTCCCACACATTCACTTTGCTTTCTTATTTTTGGTTATGACACGAATCGATCGATATCTAGTTTTTCTTTATCTTCGCGTACTCTCGATCTGTTTTACTTCAGTTACGGGGCTGATGATCGTCGTGCTTGTATTTTCGAATTTGGAAGAGTTTACGCGATACGGAGAATCAAATGGTGGCTTGATCAGGGTCCTGTTGCAGTACTGTGGCCCATATTCGTTGTCTATTTTTGAACGGCTGAGCGGTTTGTTGGCTCTTATGGCCCTTCTTTTTTCGGTGGCCTGGTTGTACCGCACTAACGAATTCACAGCACTTTTGGCTGCGGGTATCAATAAGAAACGAGTTGTAAGGCCGCTCTTGATCTCGTCGGCTTGCGTGATCATTGGCGCTTGTTTGTCACGAGAATTGCTGATTCCAAGATTTCAGGATCAATTAGACCGTCAACCGCAGGATTTGGCCGGTGATTTACCACGACCTGTGAAACCAACCTTTGATCAGCGCGCCAAGGTTCTATTTGATGGGCTGCATCTGTTGCCTGTTCGATATCGCATCGTCGGGCCCACTTTGCGAGTTCATTCGGCACCAGGACCTTTGGGTAAGGAAATGGGGCGTCAAATCTCAGCTGACTTTGCAGATTATTTTCGCAAGCCTGGACGACAAGGTTACATGTTTGGATCTGTGAGACTGCCAGCCAATATTGATCAGATTGATTCAATCTATCTACCTGACGGTTCACCCATCTTGTTAACCAGCAAGGACACTGAGTGGGTTCCGCCGGGAAGTTGTTTCTTTTCAACTCAAATTGAATTTGAAATGATGCGCGGCGGAAGTGCGTGGAAACAGTACGCTGGGACATCTGAAATTATTGCGCACGTAAGAAATCCAAATCTCAAGACGGGTGATGATATGCGTGTGCTTGTCCATCAGCGATTTCTGAGGCCAGCCATAGATTGGACTGTCTTGCTGCTGGGGTTGCCAGTTCTCCTAAAGCGAACTGAAAAGCACATGTTCTGGATTGCCGGTGCCTGCCTGGGAATTGTAACCGGATTCACTGCGATCGTTTATGGACTTGCAGCCTTAGGAAGTGCCGGTTATTTGGTCACTCCTTTGCTGGCTAGTTGGTTACCGTTGTTAATCTTCTTGCCCTGGGGTTGGGCGAAAACAGAATCCGCTATGCAATCTTGATGTGGGGGATCTATCCCTGGTGAGCAGTGTCAGCGGAGTCCGACAAGCATTGCAATAAACGAACCTGCGTTGCATATGTTTTTCAACGCAATTCGAGTGGAAAAGTTTCGGTCGTGGTTCGCTCCGCGGACCAACGGGCTTCGAGTTTTCAGTAGATCATTTGGTCAGCTCTGTGAGGCGAGCGGCAGAAATAAATCTACCAGTCCTAACCCGAAGCGTAAGAGCGTAAGCGAGGGACCGAACAAGAATCCC
>JAGQOY010000169.1 GCA_020427005.1 Planctomycetales bacterium | reverse complement strand
CCCGAAGCGTCAGAGCGTCAGCGAGGGGCTGGGCACGTTCCCTCGCTGACGCTTCGGGTTACCTTTCAGCAGCCTGCTAGGCAATCATGGAAGGTCTGAGATAGTTTCTCCACCGCGCGGTTGAACCAATAACAAGCAAGTTACCGTCAACTTGCTTGGCCCTCAAGGTCCAACCGCCACTAGGTTGTTCTAGCCAAAGCCATTGATCCTCAATGCCACTAATGCGACGAACTCCCATGGCATCTATCACAAACACCACTTGACCATCCGCCACAGTAAATTTCCAAATATCGCCAGAACCCAGATTGTCCAAATCAAGTAACGGCCTGTGTCCAATGGCTTGAATAGCTACTTGCCAGTTGAGTTCCATTCTCTGGTCATCAAAACGCCCTTCTTCCCAAGGCTCATTCGAATCTGCCATGCGTTCCAAAGCTGCTATGGCATGCGCTGACAACCAATGTATGGGAAGTGGTAAAGAAGCACGGTAGATGCCTGCCGCTATCCCAGATAGGCCTGCGGCAACTGCCGAACCCAAAAGCAAGCGTCGGCTAAAAAATCGATTTCTTGAGCCTGCGATCTTCTGTTCCGCTGTATCCTTGGCTATTTCATCAAGAGGCGAAATAACTTCTTGGTGTTTGATATCATTACGCAAGGCAGCTAACAAACGGGCTTGTAAGCTCTCTGGTACCGATACATTCTGCAGGGCATCATGAATCTTCTGGTCTAAAGCAGTATCGAAAAGTAGATTTCTATCCATTGGCTCCCTCCGAATCCATCTCAACTACTGAATCTTTCCCTCCTACTTGTTCGAGCACTTGGTGCAGCTGGTTCCGTCCACGACTCAGGCGACTCATGACCGTGCCCATCGGAATCCCAAGTTCGGAAGCAATTTCGGCGTAACTCAAATGTTCAAAATAATACATATTCAATACGATGCGGTATTCATTTGGCAACTCGTTAACAGCCACTTGTACCCAATCCGAACGCTCCACGTTACGCATTGCACTCTGCTGATCATGAGCTCCGGCCAAATTCCCAACACCTGCCACTGTCCCTGTTTCTAGTACCTGGCTGAGCTGGACAAATTTCAATTTGCTTTGTTTGCACCACCGAGCGAATTCGTTCCGCGCGATAGCTAGCAACCAACCCAGTTCGGCCTCTTGGCTTCGTAACTGGTGCAGGCTGCGAAATGCCCTCAAGAACACCTCTTGTGATAGATCTTCAGCAGTGGGGATATTACCGACCAAGCGATACAAGTAGCGAAACACTGGCGCATGAAAATCAGCGACAAGGTGCTCTGCCCGAGCCAATCGTTCCGCCTCAGTGACCTCCACTGCTCCAGAAGTATCCTTACTCCCTCTAAAACTCAAATTCGTCGAACTCCTTGGGGAGTCATCGCTTCCCGCCCTGGCTGGGTGCCGCAAAATGGGCTGAATTGTTGACTCGACCGCTGAAGTCATGTCCAGTGCCTGTTGATAATCCGACCGCCGACTGTGGGTCACTAGGTTCTACCAATATATAAATGATCTTCCATCTCCGACTTTTATTCCTTTTTTTAGCAATAAACTTGGAAAACGTATGTATTAATTGACAGTCAACCATCAAAAAAGCCAGGAGTTAATCTTCCAAGGCGACTACTTCCGCTTCCTCGAGGAAGGCTTTTATCCGAAGACGGCCTTGCAGTTCCAACCGCACTTCAAAGTTGTTTGTGTCCCAAAACTCTCGTCTTTGTAAAGTAAGGGCGGGCCTGGAAGACTGAGGTCGATGATTCCGGCATTCGAGAAATTGGGTCGGGGACCAAGAAAGTGGCTTACTTTTCAGTAAGAAATTCATGGCCCCGACAAAACAAGAAGTAACTCCCTTTTCGTGGACAATGCCACTTGCCAAATTACGCTCGAATCTTATGTGGTAGCGCCGATTCGCCTTACTTCAAGGCATGAATTTGAGCGTGCTACGTCTGGAGCTGCATCATGAGTGGTCTTCGCTGGTTATCGATTTGTTTTTTGATGGGAGCTTTAATTTGCTCTCGGGTTCAAGCAGATATTATTTGGATTGAATCTATATCAGGCACGGCCCCAAGTAATACAAATCCGTTTAACAGCAGCATCGGAGTAACGGTAGATTCCAATTTGTCGGTGATAGGGATTGGCTATGGTGCTGGATTGTCAGCGGCCGCTGGCCCGAATCAGGGCAATGATGAATACCGCGTAAAGGGATTTAACGATGCGAGCAACCTGACAACCGCATTGGCCGCCAATAACTATGTTCGCTTCACATTTTCTCCAACTGCGGGTTACGAAGTCGACTTGGAGTCATTTTCCTTTTCCGCGACATCTTCTACCGGAGGTCCCTCTGGTTTCGGAGTTTACTCAAACCTAAGCGGTTTTTCGGTGGGGAATGAGCTGTCTACAACCGGTATTGGTACGAATGTATTCGTTGACCTCAGTTCGTTGGCGAATACTTCCTCTCAGGTGGAATTGCGAATATACGGATTCGGTGCTTCGAACGGCAACGTAAACTACAATGTGCAAAACTTCTCAGTTAGTGGATCTCTGACAGCGGTTCCAGAACCCACCTCTTGCTTGCTTCTGGGGCTTGGTTGCATTGGAATTTTCAGGAGACGCCGAAGTAGCCGCTAGTCAGCTGACATATTACTGCAAAACAGAATTGAAGGAGGCCCCAAGCAGGGCCTCCTTTTTGTACTTTGGTTCGACCGTCGACCCGCTATTGCCTTGGAGGTCTAACCCGAGCAAATTGCCACCTATACGGAAGTCAAACGTGCTTACCGGGAAATCGCTGATCAAAAACGAAAAGTGCCGTCTTACCGTATCGACCTATTCTACATGACGAACTCGTTTACTCGTTGATCAGATCACAATCGGCTTATCAAGTTCACGCCTGACAACAACCCACTGCCCGCAATGCATCAGCCAATGTTCGCCCTGAATTCGAAAAAGATCACCCAACTTGGGAGCGTAGTCTATTCCAGTATCTTTTGCCAAATCATCGTCTGTGCAACCCGCCAGTAGAGCGAGTGTGGCATCCCGTTGCTGGCGATAGGTGGCCATGAGCTGTTCTTTGGAAAGAAAGTCTGCCGAGTTATCGGAAGCCCCCGCCTCCTTGGCGTACTTTTCCATCATGCCCTCTGGCAGCGCAGGCATTTTGCCCGGAAACGCGCTATTCATCATGGCATTTTCCGAAGTGACAAGGTGCCCAAGTTGAAAGTTAAGATGATTGCACTTGGGATGTGGTCTGCGAAGTAGCTCAGCATCGCTAAGATCATTTACATACGCTAGTCCAACATATTCAGCCATATTCAAGCCACCACGAATTGCGTCTATTCCATTCATGAATAAGTTCCGACAAGAATGTTGCAAGGAATCCAGCAGCCGGGCCTACATACCCACCTGCACACTCGTACCGCAAGTGTAACAACTTTCCCACGTAAGTGTTGCAGCAGTTGATAATGTGGTTTTCTCCACTAGTAGCTACGCAAAGCGTCAGAATTTTCCTACATTCCTCGTTTGGCACGTCCAAAAACAGACATGGTATCGAACATCTCTTCCAGCAAACTATCCACAGCATTCTCGTCAATGTTGCTAGTCCCTTTTGCTAAGAATGGGGCACGGTCCGTGGGCCAAGCCGGTTGCGTCAGCTGAGGCACCTGCTGTGCTTGGGTCCATTGGGCGAAAATGAGATCGTGACGTGGAGTTAGCAACGCTGCGCCGCCTCTTTCTTCCTCAGCACGAATGTTCCGAGAAACAGATTTTGTTTCCATGACCGGGCCATACTTCAAGGCGTGGCTTAGTAGCAGACCGCTGGACATCAACGCCAAAGACTCTTCTCCCTCACCTCCGCCCGGTCGCGATAGACTGTTGAGGAAGTTGATTCCCAACAGAGCATCAATTGGCGATACAAACATGTCTGAATTTGTATCAAAATAGAACCTTGGTAAATCTTCAGCTCGCAAGGGAATTGGCAACGCATGAGATCCTTCTGCGTTTAAGTTATTGATAATCGATAGTATATCGGCGGGCGTAATGAAATTGTCGCGATTGCTATCCAGTGACTGCCGTGGGTTGGTCCATGGACGTGTATTAGCAATCTGTAGTTCTGCTCCGCTGGCCTGAAGCAAGTGCCGCATCTCCCCTTCAATGAAAATCGGTGGAAGCACGGACCATTCCGAACTCAAGCCAGCTGAATCATCCTCATCATGTCGCAACAAGAGTGTGTTTCCACTAGATAGATTTAGGACGTCTACAGCGCTCAAGCCTAATTCGTTGGCCCCCAGGCCGATGATGTCAATTGTTTCCAAACCTTGGATGTCTGCGGTAGAGATGAGGTGTTGGCCGGTGCCGGTCAGTCGCAATGTATCTGTACCGCTACCAGCTCGAAAAGTTAGTGGCAGAAGCGAGTCCAATTCCAATAGGTCAGCTCCTCCATTGGTTAGCACCACCAAGCTGGAAACGTCAGCGGCCGGCATATTTCGAGAATCACCATTCAGTGCGATTGTGAACGAACCCGCGTTTGAAGACAACGTAACGGTATCCGCATCAGGCTCTGAGCCAATTCCTGCTGAATCGTTTCCACGGACTACCAAAGTCGAAAGTGGATTCCCGGCATGGAATACGCCAACAAACTGGCCTCCATTATTGGATTCAGATGATTCATTGACGCGGTTGTCGGGATCTGCAACGACGAGCAGAAAAGCCACGTCTGGATTCACGAAAATCGTTGCTAGTTGGGATGCGTCAATCACCAGCGTATGTTGCCCGGGGGTCAGTAGGGCGGCATCTGTTATCGAAGCACGCGTCCCGATTTCGAATGCAGACGAGTTCATCCTCGGAGAATCGGATGCATAAAATGCTATATCAAAAGTTGGGGCATTCCCGCCAACAATCTCGTATGTCACATTCACATTAGAAAATGTTGTAGAAGTACTTGTTTCGAACTGCTCAAGCTGAATGTCGATTTGTGAACTGTTGCCGATTTCGACCGTATGATCTTCCACTTCGCCGTCCGAGGCTTCACCTCTAGGTGTGAGCCCGCCAATCGAACTCAAACGAAACCGTGAAAAGGTAGTACCAAGTTGTGCGTTAGCTGGGACAGCGAATACTAAACGATTCTCGCCATTAACGACGACCATGCTATCGAAGATCTTCTCTCCCGCATCATCCCAATCTCCATCTGAATTGAAATCAATCCAGGCATCGATGCGAGCTTCATCTGATACGCCGCTTGGAAGTCGGACTGTGGTGATAGCAACTCCAGATTGTCCTGGAATCAGCGATGACTCAAAGTGAACGCCATCCTCGTCCTGACTGATATCGGGAGTTGGGTCTTCAGCAACATCTACGCCATCGTCGCTATCATCTCCTAAAGCAGATAAATGGGGAGATCCATCGCTTTCCATATCAACGCGGGTACCAAGAAACGGATTGTTGAGTCCGATATTCGTATGCCGTGCTCCATCATCAGCCCGAAGCGTCGGATAAAAGTAACGCACTCCATCGTTGGGCGCGTCCCCGTAGTCCATGCTTACTTCTCGGGTTGGGTCAAACTGCAGAAAATCCTGCACTATGGGGGAATGGGTGCCGTCGGCAAAGCCGTCGATGGACTCGAGAAAATAGTATCGAATCCTCGACCAATCTTCATGTCCTTGGAGTAGGCTGGTTTTCCCATCACCGTTAATATCGCGCGGAGAAATGCCAGGCTCTTGGTTGTCGGCCGGCGCAGGAGGATTGCCTGTTCCCGGAAAACGGCCATCACCGTCATGTGGCGGATTGACTAATCTCGCCAAGTTCGCGAGTACAACATCGATGCCGATTTGACTACCTACTGTGAACGGCAACAGAATGGACCAATCCATGGGCTTTGCGACAGGCGGAGCTCCAGATGCAACAGTCGACTGCAAGTTCCGGAACGCGATTCCAGCGTTGTTGATATCAGCTGCAGTTAACGGTGGTAGACTAGGACCATAAGTCGTGGGATTGAGGCCAGTAATTGGAGTTAGAATCGTACCTGGGGAAAACCACGTAAGACGGGCTAGCGTATAAGATAGATTATTAAAATCCTCAAACTGCTCAGCGCCCGCCGGTGGCGTAACACGATAGGGTCGTGTAAGCGATCCCATCACCTGGATTTTTGTGTTTTTGGCGAGAGCCAATGCGGACTGCCGATCCGCTGCAATCGTCGTCGTGATTGCGCCCGTCGCTTCATTCAGATTCGAGTTCGTTTCATCAATGTCTCCAAAATCGACTCGTGAGTAATCCAACTGCCAGCCATTTCGAGAACCGGGGGTCTGCCACATGTAACTCATGACCGAGTAGTAATTAGGTTTGTAATTCTCATGGTCATCTACCGTTCCACCGTGTCCCAAACCTAACGTATGGCCTAATTCATGCATAAATGTTCCCTGCTGCTCCTGCAGTGTTCCCCCCGATACATCCCAGCCGCCAAGCGTGACCTGGAAGTCATTGCCACCAAATGGGCCTTCGTCCTTCGCAGGAAGTTCTGCATATCCAGATGTTGTATTTTTATTGGCTCGTTGGTTGCCGAAGATCGTGTATCGATAGACGAGTCTCTTGGCAGCTAAAATATTCGTACTATTGGGATTTGGTGCGCGCTCGGTGGGAACCGCGGCCTGTCCCGGGGACGCGGGGATAGCTGGATTGCCAAAATTGGCTACTTTGAGTGCGTCAAATTCTGCCCAGCCGTCCGGAAAATTATCTCCTGTGCTGTCGCGATAAAGCGTATTGGCGAGATTCACATCGCTAATGATGGCATGCAACTGCACGCCAGCATTTCCATCTGGGTTTTGAACCAGTCTATTGGGCGCCTGAGAAAAACCTTCGTTTACATTCGCTCGTCCGGAATTGACCTGATTCAAAATCGCTTGCGTGGGCTGAGATAGGCCAGCTGCCGTCATAAAATCGACTTCAACGAACAGATCCTTGTGGTTTGGGTTTGCACCCGGTAGAAACAAGGCGGTCACGTGGTCATTCGTTCCGTTCTCATCAAAGTCAATGGTGCCCATTTCCCAGGCCTCGATCTTCCCATCCCCATCATGGTCAATGTTTTGAGTCTCCCAGGCATCCGCGATTGCATCACCGTCGGTGTCCACCATGGAAAACTCAGAAGTACTTCCCGTGGCCAGATTGGTGGCCGTAGCAGAAACAAACTTACGCGCCGTGGGAAGATCGATATAGAATGAAAGTCCATCCGTTGAGAGCCTAGACAATCCGGCTGCGTCTTTGGCTGTAAGTACGTTTCCCTTTGCGTTCGTACTAACCGTGTAGGCGGCAAGGAACTGCATTCCTTCGCCGAAACCATTCGGATCGGGATCTTCATTGGAATAGAATTCGACTGCAAAGTTCTCGTTAGGTGTGCTATTGAGCGTCCAGTAGATTCGCTTGTTGGCTCCGAGTGCCGGCAAGGGGTTGGCTAGATCATCATTAGGGTCAGTCCCAGAATAGACGACCCGAGTAACGACCGGGTAATCCTGCAAACCATTTGCACCGCTATCGGGGTCACCATCATTTGCTCCCACATCATTCGCCGTGAACGAGTCATTACCCAGATCGATGCCACGTCCGTAATTCGAGTGTATTGAATTGCGTTGGATTCGATTGCCCGTAGCACGCTGATTGGAGGTGTCCGCCTGAATCACGATGCCATGTCCTCGTTGAGGACCCAGTGGATGCTGCTTACCGTTGAAAGCAACCACATTGCAGGCACCACTGCAGTCATCGGTTACAGTTCCTGTCACGTCTCCGATCTGATTGTTGTCAGCCGCAAAGATCAACACACCATGGGTTAGGTTTCCCAGCTCGGAGACTCCGTCCAATTGCGTCCCAATTCGATTGCCGAGCAATTTGTTTTGTGTCGCATCCAGTCCGACGATACCTTCGATGCGCACGCCCTCGGTTGTGTTACCAGAAATGTAGTTGCCCGCATTCTGCTCCACCCCACCGATCGTGTTTTTGGAAGCGCTCCTGATGACGATGCCAATATTGTTCGCTTCGGCTTGATCACCGCTTTTGTTAAGGCCAATTAAATTGCCTTCGATTCGATTTTCACTAGCATCTGCCCCAAGATCCGCGCGCGTCCCTTGAATACGAATTCCCGCTAACACATTCCCAGAAATAGTGTTACGAGCCCCTAAGAGCGTACCGCCTATAATGTTCTTTGATGCCTGAGGACCAATGCGTACTCCATTTCCCGAATTCGGAAGCTTGGCGGTACCGTCGATATCCAGACCAATAATATTTCCTTGCAACACGTTCTGCGATGCTTTTGCGCCAGAAACGCCTTCGATTCGAACTCCGTCTCTAAGATTACCTGAAATGACGTTTCGTGAATCTTCCGTTGTGCCACCGATGAGGTTGGTCTGAGCAGAATTCGCAAGAGTAATACCATCCAGTCCATTGGAGATCTTAAGTTTGCCAGTTTCATCGGTACCGATGCGATTGCCTTGAACAAAATTACTGGATGCTCCTGCGCCTGAAATACGAATACCCGACTGGATATTCCCGGAGATGAGATTGCCAGTGACTGTCGTGGGAAAAACAGTCAAAAAACCAATGTGGTTGTTTGAGGCATTCTCAATATTCACGCCAGTTTGATTAGCTAAGGGCGCATCGCCTTTGGCCGTAGTCCCAATTCTGTTCGAGAAGACTGAATTTAGCGTGGCACTGCCGACGGCACTGGTGTCGATAATCGTGACTCCGTCGCCATCGTTTCCGGAAATGATGTTGCCACTCCCACCGATTCGATTGTCGCTGGCGTCTGAGATCAGAACTCCAGCCGCGTTTGGAATCTTCTCTGTCCCTAAGGCATTGGTTCCTATTAAATTGTTATCAATGATGTTGAGAATGGCGTCGGCTCCAGTGATTGCAATTCCGTTACCACCATTCCCGGAAATTAGATTCCGATTGGCTATTTCAAATCCCCCAACAACGTTCGAATCGGAATCCTTGATCTGGATTCCCGCTGTTAGGTTCGCTTGCTTGATCATCCCTGTTACATCGGTGCCGATATAGTTGCTTTGAATGATGTTTTCGCTCTGACCTTCAATCAGAATACCAGCACCTTGAAATCGATTGATTACCATTCCTTGGACGATGCTATCACCTCCAGTGATGTATAGACCATGTGCACCTGCCCCGGCCAACGTGCCATCTAGTTCAATCACCAGGTTAGCATTGCTTCCCATTTCAAGCGGAAGAGTATTGAAGGTAGCAGTCGTGTAGGTAGTCCCATCAATGAACACCGGGTCAGTAATGGTAGGTAGTTGAGAAGTTGGGCGGATCGTTTGCGGTCCTGCCCCTGGTAAGCAGAACGCGATCAGATCAAAGCCTGTAAGGGAGTTGGACAGGTCGATCGCCTGACGAAGGGATCCAGGGACATCATCCTCGATGGTCGTCACACCAAAGATGTGTCCTCCAGTTGGGATTCCCTTTGCGGGCGTGGCGCAGGAGAATTCGGAGGTACTACCTGAGGTGTTCGTAGCTGTGGCCGTAATAACTCCGGCCGTCGGTCGCTCAGCAGGTTCGAAAGTAAATAAGGCATTACCGTCTGAATCTGTTGTGACATCGGAAAATCCTATAAGCGTTTGCCCCTCGCCGAATCCTGTCTCATCTGCGAAATCGCTTTGATAGAATTCGACTCGAAACAATGATTGTGGAGTGCTGTGCAGGGTACCTACCAATTCGTAAGTTCCATCGGATCTGATTGCCGGAGCCACAAATGGCGAATTCTGCAAGCCATTGGGGCCAGTATCAACATCCAGGAGGTCCTTGCCTGTAATGCCGTTGGCGGCCAAGTCGATGCCAAGCAGTCGGTTTGAGTGAATGGAATTTCCTTGGACTGTGTTCCCAACTGCGTTTGCGCCGATTACCGCTACACCATTGGCTCCATTTCCCGCAACAATGTTGGCCGGCAATACAGCTGATGCTGTGGGTTGACCACCAATGTAATTATTCGGAAAGCCTTCAATCTCCACGCCTTCGAATTCATTTCCGAGCGCAGATGCTGGATCTGAAACTTGTCCATTCAAATTCGTGCCAATTTTATTGCCGCCCACGATCGTTCCCAGAGTTCCGCTGCCAACGGGAACTCCGATCGATTGAACAAGTAAACCATACTTGTTGTGTGATAGTGTATTTCCGCCTTGACCGGTACCAATTCGCGGAACCCCAACATAATTTTGTGGAGCGTTGAGCACGTGAACGCCGGCCATCGCCATGCTACTCCAGGGCTTATTGCCAGAAATATCCACACCAATCAAATTACTCAGCACTTCATTCTGAGTCGCGGTGACTCCTTCGATTCGAACACCTGCTTCTTTAGCCGCAATAATGTTACCCGGAAAATTAACATGTTGCGGACCAAGGATAGTAACGTCACCCACTTTGTTTTTGGATGCGTCAAGAATGAACACTCCTTGTAATTCGTTGGGAAGGGGGACCAATGCGTCCTTGTCTGTGCCAATCCAATTGCCAGCCACTATGTTTTCCGTGGCTCCTACACCCTCAATTTTCACCCCGTGTTCTTTGTTGCTCGCAATGACGTTGCGGACAAAGCTGCTGCCATCCAATACGCCGATCACGTTCCTAGAGGCTTGAAGGATGTAAACTCCAGAACCCTCGTTGGGCAAGGCCTGTAGGCCACTCTTGTCTGTTCCGATCAGATTACCCAATACGCGATTATCGAATGCCGTAGGCAATGCAATGATGATACCATCGCTCGTATTTCCCGAAATCACATTCTGGCGGCTACCAGTACCGCCGATGACATTGGACTGAGAATGCTGATCGATATGAATGCCACGGAATCCGTTTGCAAGACCTGTCGTTCCACTGACATCTGTACCAATGTAGTTTCCAACTATTTCGTTGCTTGCCGCAGGTGCACTATTGGAACCATTAATGAGTATCCCATCGCCTATGTTGCCCGAAATCAAATTTCGACTTGTTGAGCTAGTTCCACCGATCGTATTATTGACTGCTCCCGACGCCAACCAGATTCCATCGTAAACATTGCCCAACGCGACGGTACCGCTGGCATCCGTGCCGACCTTATTACCCTGGACAATATTATTCGTGGCAACTCCCGAACCGATGATCACTCCGAACTGTTGATTTCCCGAAATGGTATTTCCGAGAACTTGCGTTTGGCCGGGCAATGTTCCACCGACTTTATTTGACGATGCAGCGACAAAGATCCCATTTCGCCCGTTCCCTATTGCCGAGTTCCCTGTGTTGTTCGTGCCAATTCGATTCCCCAGTATCAAGTTGTTGGTAGCATCGCCAGGCACAAGAGCTGAATCGACAATGACCACACCATCAAGCGAATTTCCAGAAATTACGTTTCCGGCAACACCGCCAATAATGTTGTTCCCGGAGTCGTGGATGAAAACTCCAAACTGGTTACCTAATGCAATCTGACCTGTGATGTCAGTACCAATCATGTTTCCATTGACTACGTTGCTGGACGACTCCTGTGCCAGCTCTACACCTGTCGAGTTGGCGGAAATAACGTTTCGTTCGGTTGTCGCTTCGCCACCGATCAAATTGT
Organism: Planctomycetales bacterium; assembly: GCA_020427005.1. GTDB lineage: Bacteria > Planctomycetota > Planctomycetia > Pirellulales > Pirellulaceae > Aureliella. The sequence goes on along the minus strand of JAGQOY010000169.1, from coordinate 3,614 downwards.
TTTCTCCATGAACTATTATTCCGCTCTGCGCATTTCCTAGGGCCAACTGCCCCGATGCATCGACACCAATGAAGTTTCCTTGCACCGTATTATTGTTCGAGAAGATCGCTATCCCGTGGAACAATCCGGAGATAATGTTTCCAGCACCTTCCTCCGAGCCTCCGATAATGTTTCCGCCACCTCCGTCAACCCCAATAGATCCTAGGTGAATACCGGCGCCGCGTCCCGCTGAGAGAGATCTAGTACCGGTGATGTCTACGCCAATGTAGTTCCCAACAACGCGATTCTGCGCGCCGGCCTGAGAGAATATACGTACACCACCCACATCACTAGCGATGATATTGCGATCACCAGGACTAGTACCGCCAATAATGTTGCCGATCCCTCCGACCAAAATATCTCCACCATTGCGAAACTCATCACCGCTGTTGGAAATGCCATCTGGATCGGACACGGTTCCCGATTGATCGGTGCTGAAGAAGTTACCAGCGATCAAGACATTATCGGCACTGATCGTTATCGCGGACTCTCCAAATCGATTCATAACCAAGCCTCTCACCTCGCTGCCGCTAGCATCGATTTGAAATACTAAGCCATCGCGAAGTACACCTTCGCCATTCAACTCCACCATGCCTCCCGGTTGAGTAGTGCCATCGATAATAATGGGATCGAGAAGTGTGCGGTACTGACTGGCACTACTACTAAGATTGATTGTAGGAATGCCTTCAACTGGGATATTGAAATGGACCCGATCAAGCCCACTTACATTGTTGGCTGTGATGGTCGCAGCTCGAAATGTGCAAACGCCTGTGAAGCCATTATCTACATTGCCGGTATCACACACACCGTCATCACTGTCACCATCAGGCGTGTCTAACAAGGAGTTAACTACGTACGTTGCAAGCACCCTCCTGTCTTCCAGGGCTTCGAATAACAGTTTTCGCAGGCAGGACCGGTTGCAGTAAAGCTTTCGCTTGCGACGTAATTGATTGGTATATCCGGCCATGTTCTGCCCTTTCGTAGACCTTGAGCTTTATGTGAAGCTCGGTATGTTTCAATATGGACGGTGCAAATGTCTTTGACCAAACGTCCTCAGCTCACCGTAGCCTGCATCAAGTCCCGGACCAAAGCTAAGACTTGGGATTTAGCTTTATAGACCTGGTTCGGGTTCAAACCCAAGCGTTGACAGACTTCGGAAACGCTGCACTGTTCATCAACCAGCATGCGAAAAGCTTGATAAGATTGCTCACTTACTTGCAATCCCGCCTGCTGAACACAGTGCCGCAAATGCTGTTGTCGCCACTGTTCTTCCCACAGCTGATCCGCAGTAGCATCGTCCCCCGCCAATTGCACAAGTTCATGTGTGTCCAGAAAGATGTCTCGACGTTGGCGAAGCAGATCAACGACGCGGCGATTTACGAGTGTGCGCAACCATGCCTTGAAACCACCTTTCTGAAGGTTGTAATCAAAGTGAGGCAATTGCTTGACGATCGCCTCGTAACATTTGGAACGCACATCTTCCGCATCTTCGTGACTTAACCCCCGAGCCCTAGCGTACCTGTAGAGCAAAGGTGCATAGAGATCGTGGAATTCAGCCCAGGCCTGCGTATTGCGAGGGTCCTTGATTCGAATTAGTAAGCTAGCGCGGGTGGTGTCGTTATTCATCAATATAGGATTCGCTGTGGCCAGAATTTTCTGCCGCAATTTTCTCAGATCCTTGAGCACCTTAGCGCAATTTTGGCTATTACTTCCTCGTTCGTTCTCAGAAAGGGGGGTAGTAGCAAATCCACTCCCCCATCCGTTGTACGCTAGTCCCTTGCGGATTGCCAAATCTTGATCGCGCCACTATCCAGTCCGGCTACCAAATAAACACCATCCGGACTAAATGCAAGGGTGTTTACATGCCCTTGATAGTCATGCAGCGTTGCCAGCTCTTGCCCAGAATCTACATCCCAGATTTTGACTCGATTGTCAAAAGCCGCAGAAACTAGACGACGGCCATTGGGGCTAAAGGCCACGGCATGGATTTCGTCACTGTGCCCTTCAAGAGACCGCACCCGATGCTTGTTTTCTATATCCCAAATAGTGATCTTTCCTACTTCCGACCCAGCGGCTATCCAATGATTGTTGGAATGGAACGCCAGCGAAAAATCATCTTGAAGCATGGTTCTGGGAAATACAGCTTTCTCTTCAAAAGTTTCTGCATCCCATACCCTCACACTTCGATGCCCTGCGGAAACGAGCCACTTACCATTGCTACTGACTGACACGGAGTGGATATGATCATCGTGTCCTTGAAGTTCACGAATCTGCTTGCGTTGATGCGTATCCCAAATAAAAAGTTCGTTGTTGGAACTGGCCGATGCAAACCATTTTCCGTCTGGTGCGAAGGCTACCGCATGAACACGAGCGCCAGGTGCATGCCCTTTGAACGATTTGAGCTCAGTCCCCGATTTCACATCCCACAATTTCAGAGTTCCATTCCAGCCGCCCGACAGAAGCATTAACCCGTCCGGAGAATAGGCCACACTGTGCACTTGAGCGTCTTGCCCAGTCAATACGGAGTGTAGCGAGCGTGACTGAATGTCCCAGACTTTGATTGTCTGATCCCACGATGCTGTTGCAAAGGATTTTCCATCGGGTGCAAACGCGATGGAAGCGACCTGTTGATCGTGTCCGCGTTCCAAAGCCGCTTCTGTTCGATGCAGGTTCCAAATCTTGACCTGCATATCCCACGAGCCGGATGCGATCAATTCTCCATCAGTGCTAATATCCAGGGCCGCGACAGCCCATTGATGTCCGGCAAGAATTTCAGTGGATTCAGCAAGATCTTTGTTCCAAAGGCGAATTGTTTTGTCACGAGATCCGGAAATAAAATTGTCGTTTCCTAAACCGAATTGCACACACAGGACCGCGCTCTCGTGGCCCTGAAACTGCCGTAAGTGCTCTCCGGAAACTGCATCCCACAGGTGCACAAGGTTGTCGTCACCTCCAGATAGAATTTGTTGCCCATCCAAACTAAAAGCCACGCAGCGGTCGCCCCCAGGTTGATCGCAGAGTTTACGAATCAAGCTTCCACTGCTGATGTCCCACAAACTTACTCCGTCAAATGCGGCGATGCCCAACGTTTGACCATTGGGGCTCATCGCAAGAGCTGATATGTGCCACTGGGGAAAGTCAATTTGCTGGACCAATGCACCATGGATCCAATCCCAGACGCAGGCAGCGATCTGGTTTTCATCGGATCCGGCGGGATGAAACGCCACAGCCAATCGCGGCGAATCAGCTGCAAACGCTAGGCTGTTTATACCGCTGGACGGTCCCTGAAAGGTCGCCACAAAAGCTTTTGAATCAATATCCCATAAGCGAATTTGTCCATTCCACCACCCGATCGCCAACTGCTTACCATCGGGACTGAACGCAATGGAGGCGCGAGCAGGTCCCTGGAGCGTTTCGATCAACTCGCCAGATGCTAAATCCCAAAGCTTCACTTCATGAGAGTAGCCCGAGGCCGCGATCCATCGTTGATCCGAGCTGATGTCGACATGAGTTACATAGGATGTGTGCCCAGCAAGCGTTTGCTGACTGCGATCCAATTCTTGGACCAGCTGGTC